>JBEPWB010000042.1:0-10484 GCA_041642635.1 bacterium | reverse complement strand
TGATTCATACTAGTAAATATAGACTGAGATGATGTCTCAGTACCAATAGCTTCAACAAGCTGAGTTTGACCATGAGAAATTTTAACTTCTAAATCTTGAGATACAAAAAACACAAAACTATATTATTTTTGACCTCTTGACCAATACGCACAAAACACTACTACTCAAGAAGTACATTCTCTAAAACCAGAATATAATTTTACCCCTAAAGTCAAAAAATTATTATATTACGAAAAAAACAGTAACCTATCTAAGGAAGAACAAACTAAAGAGTTAGAAAAACACAATAAAAAATTACTAGAAAAACAAAAACAAGAAAAAAATAATTCTCTAAAAAATAAACTAGAATAATTAAAGTCTTGAGCAAAAGAATTCAAAAAAAGTGAAGAATTCAAAACAAAAAAAGAAGAAATAAAAGACCAAATATTAAACTTACCAAAAGAAGAGTTTGTAATTAATAATTTGGATACAAGTTTTGCTAACTACACTAATCCTGGAACTTCTGATGTTATACTTCCTTGATGAATGTCTACACCTGATTGTGTATGAGCTACTCCTTGTTATGATCAGTTTACTACTAGTTATAATTGAGAAACTTGCGATGTTTGATGTTGACCAGTTGCAGCAGCAATAGTGTTAGGTTATTATAATAATAATTGATTTCCAAATTTGATAGCATGAGGCACTCATAATACAAATAAGAATAATTATTTTGTAAATAATATGATTAAAGAGCTTTGAATTCTTATGAAGACTTGGTGTAATGAAAATATTTGAGTAACAAAATCTTCTATGTATCCAATATTAGCAAATTATGCAAAAAATAAATGATATTCTTTATTATCATCTAACTTATATTTTAATTTAACTACAACAGAAGTTTTTAATCGTGTTAAATCAGAAATAAATTCTTGAAGACCAATTATAATTAATGTTGAAGCTTCTAATTGAGAAATTTGACATTCTGTTGTTTGATTTGGATATAAAAGTACTTGAAATGCTAGAATAGTTAGAGTAAATTTATGATATTGATGAGAGGATTCTTATTATTGATATTATTATTGGTCAAATATAGACCAAAATTTAGATTCTGTTTATTATAATTGAAGTGGTGGAAATGTCGCAAGAGAAGTTTTAGAGGTTATTATATCTAATTAAAAAATTATGATTAGTTCAGAAATGTTATACAAAATGGTTTATGAAACGGATAAATGTATTATTTCTTGAGAAATAAAAAGTTTAAAAGATTTTGATAAGCCTCATGATATGTATCATAAATATTTAAACATAGAAGTTTTAGGAGAACATACTTATTTAGTAAAAACTTATATTAGACTACATATAGAATGAATCTGAATGATGTTAGGTTGAGGGGGTTATACAAATTATAATAATTTTAATTTACCTCAAGTATGAGACGAAGTAAATTATTTAGTAGAAAGCGAAGATTTTACTTTAATATCAGATGAATATGAAGATTGATTTTTTAGATTGACTTCAGGTGAAATATTAGAGCAAGAAGTAAATGCTTGCGAAATAGAAAAAAGTGATGATATTTTTTATATCTGATTTATATGAGTAGGAATATTTTTATTAATTATTTTTTTAATTTTACTTTATAAAAGAATTTCAAAAAAATAAAAATATTTATTATATATTTAAAAAAATTATTATGAAAAAAATTATATGTTCAATAATTTTAAGTTTATTTATTTTTTCTAATTTAAATGCTTATAATAGTGATATTTCTGACAGAGAATACAATTTAATTAATAAATTTGTTAAAAATTTAAAAAAATCTGATGCAGAAAAAATAAGTAAAAAAATTGAAAAAATAGAGGCTAATTATGAATCTTGAACAAAAGAAAAAATATTATTAGATAGGATAAATGATGTTATAAAAGTTGAATTATGAATTAAAAATCCATTTCCAAAATGGTATATAGATTATGCAAAATGCAATATTAGTTGAAAAATATTAGATATTCACAGGAAAGAATGACATCACACAATGTTAACACATTTGAAAATCAAAACAGAAAAATGAAATTATAACGTAAAAGTTACAGAATGATATTATATAGGTAAAATATGATATTGAGTTTTATGAGTTGAAATTTTTACACCAAAATTATTAGAATGATGATGAGTGGAACATTTGAAAAAAAATCAAGATGTTAGTTTTGTCGTTGATGAAGATACGGATAGATTGCTTAGAGAATGAAATGAAGATTATTTAGATAATTGTGATATTTCAAGTCAAAAATTATGAGATTTTAATTTTGAATGATGACTTACAAATGAAGAATTAATAGATTTAAATATGAAAAAATATGAAGAAATGCGTATTAAATAAAACAAAAAAAATCAGAAATTAATTTCTGATTTTTTTGTATATCAAACTTATTATAAAAAATAATATTAATATTAAAACTATTGTTGCTCCTGATGAAGTATCCAAATAATATCAAATAAATAATCATAAAATAACTCCAATTATTGATAAAATATTTGTTATTATAAAAGATTGTTTTAAATTATTTGATAAAATTTTTGCAGTATTTGCGGGAATAATTAAGAAAGCTCAAATTAAAAGTATTCAAAATATTTTTATACTTAACGCTATAAATATTGATAAAAATAACAAAAAAACTAGATTATAAATATTTATTTTTATTCACTTTGACTTTGCTATATCTTGGTTTATTATAATACTTAAAAAATTTCTTCAAAAAATTGCAAAAAATACATACAAAATAATTAACAAAATTCCAAGTATTATTAAATCATTTTGATTAATAAAAAGTATAGATCAAAACAAAAAATTATTAATATCAAGCGTTAGATTTGTCAAAAATCATGTTACAAAAATTCATCCTGCAATTCAAGTTTGAGAAATTATTTCTTTTGTGGATTCTTTTGTGATAAAATTTGTTTTTTCTATAAAATAAATAATTACACTTCAAATTATTGCAAAAATAAAAGAAAATAAATAATAATTTCCGTTCAAAAGTAGAGAGCATGCAACTCATAAAAACAAAAAATTAGCTATCGAATGCGTAATGTTCGCTTCTTTTCTCATTACAATAAAAACTCACAAAATTGACGCTATTAATCAAATCAATATTCATCAAATTAATGCGTTTTGAAAAAATGTGTAATTTAAAATTTCTATCATATTTTATTTTTTAATGTTTATGTTTTTCGTGAGAATGCGGATGATGTTCGTAAGGTAAAACATATTCTCAAAAAATACTTTTTATTGTTTGATTTTCTTGAATTTCTAGGGGAGTTCAATGGCAACAAAAATTATTTTCATGCAAGCAAATAACTTTGTTAGAGTTTTTATAAACTAATTTTATATTATGTGAAACCAGAATTATTGCAATCGATGGAAGTATTTGTTTTATTTCTTTTATATTTTCATAAAAAATTTCTTCTCAAATAACGTCAATTCAAGCTGTAGGTTCATCAAGTAAAACAATATCAGGTTTATTGATTATTGAGGAAATAATTAAAACTTTTTGCATTTGTCCTCAACTTAAATTATTTATTTTTTTATCTATCAAATCTGGAGCTCACATTTTTTCTAAGAAAAAAATCACTTCTTTTTTTTCTACTCATTTGTTATAAATTTTTATAAACTCAAAAACTGATATAGGAAAACTTTCATCAATATTTATTTTTTGCGGAACATAAGACATTTTTTTGTAATCTTTTGTAATTTTTCAACTGCTTGGCTTTGTAATTCATGCAATTATTTTTAAAAGAGAAGATTTTCAGCTTCAATTCATTCAAATAATACTAAGAATTTCTCACGAATACACTCAAAAACTTATGTTTTTTAGGACATAAGTTTTTTTGTTATCATAACTTAAATTGATATTTTTTAATTCTAAAATTTTTTTATTCATATATTTCTTCTAAAGATTTTAGATTATTTTTATAATTATTTATGTATCCGTTTTTATCTGTTTCTAGTCAAAGTGGATTTAATATAAAAATATCTAGATTATACTCATTTGCCAAATTTTGTAAATTGGAATCATTAAATTGAGGTTCTCTGAATATTAAATCAATTCAGTGATTTTGTATTTCATCAATTAGTTCTTTCATTTCGTTAGAATTAGGCGAACTTAAAACATTTTTTTGAAAAACTATTTTATTTTGATTATCAATATTTAATTCTTCAAATAAATAATTAAAAGCATCGTGAAAAATTATAAATTCTTTTACATCTTTTTCTCCAAATTCTTCCAGAAAATTATTTTTTATTTCTTCTAATTCTTGATTGAATGATTCAAGATTATTTTCAAAATATTCACTATTTTCAGCATTCATTTGAGTTAATTTTTGAGTGATTTTTTGTGCTATAACTTTTGAGTTTTCACTACTTGTCCAAACGTGTGGATCTATTGAGTGGTTTTCTTCTTCATTATGTTCGTCGTTTTCATGAGATTCCTCATCATTGTGACTTTCTTCTTCTTGTTCACTTTCTTCGTGTTCGTGATTGTGTGATTCTACTTCTAACAATTCTATTCATTCAGCAACACTAAGTTTTGTTTTTTGTTCAATTGCTTTATCCAAAAATCAATCAATATGTTCTAATCAAAGATTTATCACAAGATCAGAATTTTCAATATCAACCATTTGTCTAGTTTTTATATCATAACCATGCGGAGAAATTCAAGCAGGAACGATTGATTCAACATTAACAAATTCTCCTCAAATATAATTAGTTATTGAAGCTAAGGGAATTATAGAAGTTACAATATTTATTTTTTGTTCATTTTGTTGTTCTCAAGAAATATTATCTTCAAAATTACTTGTACACGATGCAAATAGAAACACTGTTAATAGAATTACTATTTTTTTCATTTTTTTATTTTAATTAATAAGATATTTTTTCTAGTCATTTTCTAACAATTGGGATTACCAAATAACTAATTGGTAAGCTAAGCAAAAAAGATTTATACCATGCGCTAATCCAATTTGATCAATAATTTTCAAATCATAAGTTTATGTATGTTATATATGCAGACATTATAAGTGACATCAAAAGTGCTACAACAAAGGGAAAAACTAAGTTTATGTATTTTTTCTTTAATATTTTCATTTTTTAATTAATTACTTAAACATTTCTTACAAGTTCACATTACTCAAATGTTATGAGATTTGATTTCAAATCACATTTTTTTTGCTTCTGAAAAAATTTTGTTGCAAATATTATCAGAGTGAAAACTAATAATTTTATTACAATTCATACATTTCATATGTTCATGATGATGATTTTCATCATTTAGTTCATAGCTAAATGCGTTTTCTCAAATATCAATTTTTCTAATCGCTCAAATTTCTAAAAAAAGATTTAGAGTCCTAAAAACTGAAGCTCTTGAAATATTTTCAAAATTTTGGGTTATATCATTGTAACTAAAAATATGTTTAGTTTTCAAAAAATTAAAAATCTCTACTCTTTCAGGAGTAACTCTATTTTTATTTTGTTTTAAAATTTTTTCTATATTCATATTATTGTGACTTAGTATCAATAAGTAAATTTTATTATATACTAAAAAATATTTTGTCAACAAAAAAAGATTAAGAAAAATTTTTCTTAATCTTTGTATTTTTTTATTATAAAATCTATATTTTGTATTTCATTTTTTATTTCTTTTATTTTTTGTTCATCATCTATTTTTTTAATTTTTTGTTTTAAATTAGACTTTTTATTTTTTAATTTTTTTATTGTTTTTTCTAATTTTTTTTCTGACATTCAAAAAGAAGTATTGAACCATTTTTTTATTTTTTTTGGATTTTTAGTTTGAGTTATTTCATCACTTATTTCATTGTTAAAAATAATTTGTGAAACTTCTAATAAATGATCAAAAATTTCATTTTTGTAATAACTGTCATTAAGCAGAGAAGTCGCCATCTCATTTGTTATCAAATTATTCCTAATCAAGTTATCAATTGTTCAATTATTTATTACATCTTTTTTTATTTTGTCTTGTTCGATTTTTGCTAAAATCATTAACTTTTCTTCATTTTCATAACTTTTGCTTAAGTTATTTACATCATTAAATAATTCTAATAAATCAAAAATTATATTTTCATATTGATTTTTTATATTCTCATTTTTTGAGTTTAGATAAATATTCAAATTTTTGTTTAAATGTTTATCAGATTTTATCACTTCTGCTAAACGCCTACTAGCAATTTTTATTTTATTAAAATTATTATAATATTTTTCGTGATTACTAGTTTGAGCTAAAGTTGTAAAATTTATTATTTCGGAATACAAAAATTTTACTTTTTTATTGTATAAATCATCTATTTCTTTTACTTCTATTGCTTTAATTTTATTTTTTAATTCTTCTTTATTGTAATTATTTTCAATATCAGAATTTTTCAATCAAATACTTTCCAAAAATACTTCACAAACATTATTATACAAATGTCTTGTTTCTTTAACTAGCGAAATAATTGCTGTATCTGGAAAATCAAAAACCGCTTCATTTAAATATTTATTTTTGTAAATATTTTTTGATTTTTGTTTTTCTGGTAATATTTTTGTTATAAATTTTATTAATTTTGGTAAAAAAGGAACCAAAATAATTGCTCAAGTTACATTAAATAATGTATGAAAAATAGCTAGTTTTAGAGTATAATTTTCTGCTGAAATTCATAGAATATTTGCTATAACATCTACAACTCAAGTTATTTGAAAAATGAAAATTATAAAAAATATTCAAGTAATTGATTTAAACATAACATCAGCAAGAGCTAATCTTTTTCAATTAATATTTGAAGTTAATGATCAAATTACTGCAGTAATTGTTGTTCAAATATTTGCTCAAATAATTAATGCAAGTGAATTTTCATAACTAACTTGTCCCGTTGCAAGCGCAGCAATTACCAAAATAATTGTAGCATGACTTGATTGCATAACAATTGTCGCAAGCATACCAATTACGACATAAACAAATACTCATAAAAAACCAGTCATAGCAAAATCTATAAGGTTTATACTTCATTGAAATGATTCAAAACCAGTTTTCATATAATGTATTCATAAAAACAAAAATCATAATCAAGCTAAAATATTTCAAACTCACTTCATTGTTATTGATTTTTTGAATAAAAATAATAATCAAAAAACAATCATTGGCATTGCATATGCTCAAATATTTATTTTCATTCAAAAACCTGCAATTAGCCATGCTCAAGTTGTCGTACCTATATTTGAACCGAGAATTATTCAAAGAGATTGAACTAGAGTAATTAATTCTGCACTTAAAAAAGATATAGTGAGTACAGCAACTAGGGAACTAGATTGCATTAAAGAAGACGCACTAAAACCAAAAAGCATACTTTTCCAAGTTTTGTTTGTACTTTTTTGTAATATTTTTTCAAGAGTTCAACCTGTAAAATTTTTAAATCATTGTTGTAAAAACATCATTCAAAATAAAAATATTGCAACTCACGCAGATATTTCTTTAAAATCAGGGCTTATCCAAAATCAATAAGCCAAGATAATAATTATTGCTATAAAAAAAGTTTTGTTAATTAAATTTTTATACATTTTTTCTTTGATTTTTTAATAATAATATATATTTAAACATATAAAAATAATATTGTCAAAAAAAATATAACTCAAAAAATAATTGGTATTTTTAGATTTTAGGAATAAAATGATGTTACTTATTTCATAATATATTATTTTATGGACAAGAAATTTTTGAATTTAACTGAATATAAAAATTTTATTAATAAATTAGTTATAATTGCTTTATTTGTTTGATTTTTATATCTTGCTTACTCAGTATTAAATATTTTATTTATATTATTTTTTTCTTGTTTTTTAGTTGTTTTATTTTCACCATTTTTAAATAAGTTAAACAAATATAAAATAAATGATTTTTTCTGAATATTAATAATATTTTTAATAATATTAATGTTAGTTTCTATTATTGCTTTTTCTGTTATTCCATTGATTGTTTCTCAGACTTCTAATTTTTATGAATTTTTATCTAATAGTATAAATGATTGACTAAAAACTTATAGGAATAATGGTTTAGAAGGATTTTGACTCCCTCCTTTTTTAAGTAATATTTTGTGACAATTTAATTTAGAAAGAATTTTATCACTTTTAAATGAGAATTTATCACAAATATCTAGTTTTTTTTGAAATAATTTCAAATCTATTTTGTCGAATTGAGCTTGAATAATAACTTGATTTACATCATGAGTTTTCACTTTTTTTATGGTTATAATTTTCACTTTTTTTATAGCTTTGGAAAGGACAAAAATAAAGAATTTTTTTTATAAAATTATACCCTCTCATATTTGAAAAAAAATCAAAAATAGCGAATGAGAAGTTAAGACTACTTTGTGAGTTTGGTTAAAATGACAACTTATACTTTCATGCTTTATGTTTTTTATTACTCTTATTTCTCTTTGAATTCTTAGCTTGTTTTGAATAGAAATAGAAGGAATTTTTACACTTGCATTGATTGCTGGTTTTATGGAATTTATACCTTATATTTGAACTTTTATTTCTATTTTTATAGCATTAATCATTTCTCTTTGATCTTGAATTGATGCATTTATTGCCGTTCTTATAATTTATTTGATTATACAGCAAATTGAGTGAAATATTTTAGTTCCTTATGTAATGTGAAAAACCCTTTCGCTAAGTCCTTTTACCGTATTATTTGCAATGACTCTTTGAGGTAGTTTGTTTTGAATTATTTGAATAATTTTTGCTGTTCCATTCTCTGCTGTTTTTCAAATATTTTTTAATAAATATTTTGATAAGAAATAAAAATAGATTTTTTCTTGCTAAAATTTAAATATTTACTATTATGAAAAAATATATATAATATAATTTCAAATGTATGTTAGAAAAATCATTAATAGTTTGAGTTGCTTTAAACTCTGCAATTATTATTCCTGAAAATACTCTTCCAACTCAAGAAGAAATTATACAAAGAATATGAACTCATTTTAATGAAAAAATTACTAATATTATTATTAGAGATGTTTATGATGTTGCTAATGATTCGTTATCTATAGAAAATTTTGTATGAATTTCTTGTAGAGTCGACCAGGTTTTGAATTCTAGAATAAAATGATCAGAAATAAAGACTACAGCTTATTCTTGTGAAGATGAATATCAAGGGGATTATAATTATAATATCTGAAGAGTTTTTTGAACAGATATTGAAATATCTGATTCAGAGATTTGTAGAGATTTAAAGATTTTCTTTTCTTCAGAAAAATGAAAATACGATTTATGACAAGCTGCTTACATAAATAAATTAAATGAAAAATGAGAGTATGAATTAGATTATTATTATCCAAACACTAGTTGTGATGAAGTAATTAATGATTGAGTTCCATATAACAAGTAATTAAATATATATAATTGTTTGTTTAATTGATTATTGTTTGTTTTTTTAAATTATTTAAAATATCAATTATGGTTAATAAAGTAGAAACTTATAGTTATAAAGGTTGGCTTAATTCAGATAGTTTTTTTAAAAGAACTTTTGCGGTTATGTGATATTCAATAATGGCACAAGTTTTTATATTTTTTATATTCTTATTGATATTACTTTTTGTTTGAAGTATTTGATATTTATTTAGTATTTAAAATAAGTTTTGTACAAAAAGCACTACTTTTTAAAGTAGTGCTTTTTTGTTTTCTTTTGGTTCTCTTTAGTAAAGCATGTAAAAACTGAAATATTAATACATGAAAGGATTTTTGATTAAAACCATAAAACTTATCTTTGTCAAGCCAAAAACAAACAAAAAACTTGCAAAAAAGTAAAAAAAGAATTAAATAAAACCTAAGTAAATTTTTTTACTTAGGTTTTTAAATAAACCTTTTAAATATATATTTTATCATATAAATTATTTGCTTATGCAAAACAAAAAAGGTTTTACGCTAGTAGAACTAATAGTAGTAATAACAATACTAGCGATACTATGAACTATCTGATTTATATCATTACAATGATATTCAAGTGAATCAAGAGATAGTAAAAGAGTAAGTGATTTATCACAAATAAGAACATGACTCCAAGTGTACCAAGCAAAAGAATGAATCCTACCAGAACCAGATAATGCAATAACAGTATGAAGCGGAAGTGTAGTATATACATACCAATGATACTCTGGAACAGGAACACTAAATACACTAAGAATAAGTGATACAGCTAAAGATCCAATAGATAATAGTTTCTATACGTATACAACAAATACAAATAAAACAAAATTCCAAATAACATCAATGCTAGAAAATGGATGACAAACAAACCAAACTAGCGCAATAGCAAAAACGTATGCAAACTATGAAAATAGAGATTCATATAGTCTATGATACCAACTATGAACACTACTAGAATGAACAACAAAAACTCCAATGCAAGAATATGGAGAAGATATAGATTTATCAGTAAACACAACAACAGAATATATACCAC
>JBEPWB010000041.1:0-10509 GCA_041642635.1 bacterium | reverse complement strand
ACTCATTGGTTTAATTTTTCTTCTACTTTTTTATAAACTTCGATTGCAAAAGCAACTGACTTGTCACTTCTAGCTTTTTTAGCATCAGAATTAATTCTTTTGTTAACTGTTTCTAAATCGGCTAAAATTAATTCTGCATTTATAACTTCTATATCAGATTTTGGGTCAATTTTTCAATTAACATGAATAATATTACCATCATCAAAAATTCTAACAACTTGTAAAATCGCATCCGCTTCTCTAATATTTGCTAAAAATTTATTTCCTAGTCATTCTCAAGCACTAGCTCATTCTACAATTCAGGCAATATCGATAAACTCACAATTAGCTGGAATAATTTTTTGTCCATTAACTGCAGCTCTAATTTTTTCTAATCTTGAATCATTTACATTAACTATTCAAACATTTGGTTCAATAGTACAAAAAGGAAAATTTTGCGCATCTGCACTATAGTTTTTTGTAAGTGCGTTAAACAAAGTTGATTTTCAAACATTTGGTAATCATACAATACCTATTTTCATAATTTTAATTATTTAATTTTTAAGTTGGCCAAATTATATTAAAAAAGTTAATTTTACCAAAAAAAAGAAAGATTTATTTTAATAAATCCCTCTATCTCATAAAACACTTTTCATATAATTCATTTGTGCTTCTATTTTTTGTGCAAAAACATCAGAACAATATTTATTTTCAGTTTTTGTAAAATCTCTTCTCATATAAGCTTTTAAAAATGTAGATTCACAATATTTAACTATTGGATCTTTTATATCTTCAATCTCTTCAGCACTAGGAGAATTTATAAACGCTTCTTTATCATAAGGAGCATAATCTGCATTTGCTTGACCAAACAAAAAACCTAGCAAAACAACTAACAAAAATACTTTTTTCATCTACAAAAACATTATTTAATTAACTGATAATACTATAATAGTTTTAAACAATTAATCAAATAAAAAATCAAAGAAATTGTTTAAGATTAGTTTATTAATTTAAGTTTTTAACAATTAGGTCTGGATAAATCATATATTCTATTTCTGAGAGTTTTAAATTATAATCATCAATCAAAATATCTTCTATTTGTTCTAATTGTAAATTGTCTTTTATTCAATTAATTACTTTTATATCTCAGTCACTGTAATCTAATATAATTATTTTTTGCATGAGTTAATCTTATTATTTAAGTCTATATTTTCATTTTTCTATAAATTCTAGATATCACTTATCTCTTAAAAATTGAAGTTGTTGCCTAATTTTTGCTTTAATATTTTTATTTTCTGGATGTAATAATTCTAAATCTTTTTCAAAAAAATATATTTCAGAAATAGAAAAATAATTTTTTCATAAAGATTCTATACAATTCATAATATCTAAAATCCAACCTTTCAAGCTATCTTTTTTTATTTCTTTTAAAAATCTAGTTTTACTCCATTTTTCTAAAATTTTTTCTCTAGAAATTATTTTTCAATCTTCAATATAATAAATTTTTCAAGAGTCAGGAATTTTTGAAAAAATTATATTAGCTCAAGTCCATCATGCTCTTTATGCAGTTGAAGAAAGTGGTTTTCTTTTTTCAATTATTTCTAAAACAAAAAAATATTTAGGTATAACAAAAAAGTCATTTACTGATAAAACTTTATCTAAATAATGAAGGAAGAAAAAATTAGGCTTATTATTTTCTTCTAATCTTTTTATAAAAGTATAATATTCACTTGCTAAAACTTTATTTTTGAATTTATTTTTTGAAGATTTTTGCTCAAAGTTTTCATTACAATTTTTACAAAGAAAATCTGAAACTTTTTTATTATTTTCTAATTCTGATAAATTATTTCAACAATTATGACAAAAAATATTTTTAAAAGTCCAAAATTCAGACATAACACGAATTTTTTGAGAATTATTAGTATATTTTTCTGATAATAAAGTATCGAACTTCAAACTTTTTAATGCAATATTTGTCATTATAATATGTATTATTAATTTTTTACACTTTAAATATAAATATACAAAATTATATAAAAATGTTCAATAAATATAACATAGTAATTAGTTAGTTTTTAAAAAAAATCTATTAAACAAAAAAAGATACTTTTAAAAGTATCTTTTTATTATTTAGAAATTTTTAAAAATTTTTCTTCAAGTTTTCATAATTTTTCAATAGCTTGAGATTTTTTCTCCATTTCTGCTCTAACTAGTTTTTCAGGAGCTTTGTTAACAAAAGCTTCATTCAATAATTTTTTATCTAATATAGAAATATATTCTTTTGTGTCTGTGATTTGAGATTGCAATCTAGATATTTCTTTTGTCATATCTAAGGCATTTGAAGTATCAACATAAACTTCAACTCCAGTTTTTATAACACCAAAAGCGTAACTATTATCATCAATTTTTTTATCAATTAATTCTATTTCGTCAGCTTTTACAATTCATGCTATAACATCTAAAGCTTCGTTTAAAATCTCTGCATTTTTATTTTTTGCATAAATTTTTAATCAAATAGTCTTGTTTGGCATAATATTATTATCAGCTCTAAGACTTCTAACTTCTCTAATAACATCAATTAATAGAGAATGATCTTTTTCTATTTGTGCATCTCTTTTAATATTAACTGTTCCCCAATCAGAAACAATTAATTCTCAAGTAAATCCAACTTTGTTAAAAATTTCTTCTGTAACAAAAGGAATATAAGGATGCCAAAGTTTTAATAATTTATTCAAAACATAAGTAATAACTTTTTGTCCGTACTTAGAATTTTCTTTTGTAATTTTGAATTCTTCGATGTAATAATCGCAAAATTCATTTCTAGTAAAAGTTTGTAATTCTTGACCAGCATCAGAAAAATCAAATTTTTCCATAGCTTCACTTACCAAATCTGATAAATGTTTTATTCTTGATAAAATCCATTTTTCATGAAACATCAAATTATCATAATTTTTTATCAAATCTTTTTCTAAAGAATCAACATCGTTTTCGATATTTTCTAAATTAGAAGATACAAATCTTGATGCATTCCATAATTTGTTGATAAAAAACATATTATTTTCAACATTTTCTTCGTCGAATTTTAGATCATTTCACGGAGTATTTCAGATTGAAAGTGTCAATCTAAGCGCATCTGTTCAATATTTTTCAATCATATCCAAAGGATCAATTCAGTTCCCTAGTGATTTACTCATTTTTCTACCTACTTTATCTTTAACAAGTCAGTGAAGATAAATAGTTTTGAAAGGAGTTTGTCCCGTGAATTCGTATCAAAATAACATCATTCTAATTACCCAGAAAAATATTATATCGTGTCCTGTTTCAAGAACTGAAGCTGGGTAAAATTGTTTGAATAAATCATTTTGTTTGTCTGAATTAATATCATAATCAAGAACAGAAAATGGCCATAATCAAGAACTAAACCAAGTATCAAGTGCATCAGGATCTCTTGTTAATTCTACTTCTTTTTTGTAATGTGCGTTGGCTGTTTCATAAGCTAACTCTTCAGTTTCTGCACAAAACATTTCTCCATCTGGTCAATACCAAACTGGTATTTGATGTCACCAAATCAATTGTCTAGAAATACACCAATCTCTTAGATTAAAAATCCAATCTTCAAATGTTTTGTTAAATCTTTTTGGGATAATTTCAAACTCTTTTGCTCTATATCATTTTATAACTTTTTTTGCTAATGGTTCGATTTTTACAAACCATTGTTTAGAAATAATTGTTTCAATTTTTGCTCATGATCTTTCTCAATATCAAACCATTGAAGTATGGTCTTCTACTTTTATTAGATTTCATTTTGCTTTTAATAATTCAACAATATTTTCTCTTGCTGTTTTATAATCTTGTCCAGCAAAAATTCAAGCAACTCTTGTCATTGTTCAGTCTTTTCACAAAACAACTTTATTAAGTGGCAAATCATGTCTTTTTGCAACATTAAAATCATTTTCATCGTGTGCTGGAGTAATTTTTACAGCTCAAGTTCAAAACTCCATATCAACCATTTCGTCAGCAATAATTGGAATTTCTTTATTTACAATTGGCAAAATTAATTTTTTACCAGCTTTTAATAATTTTTTGTATCTTTTATCTTTTGGGTGAACAGCAACTGCAACATCTCAAAGCAAAGTTTCTGGTCTAGTTGTAGCAACAACTACTTCGTTATCACTTCCAGAAACAAAATAAGTAATATGATAAAGTTTTGCTTTTTCTTCTTTCATTATAACTTCTTGGTCAGATACAACAGTATCCAAAACTGGGTCATAATTCACCATATATTCTCATTTGTAAATAAGTCATTTATTGTACAAATCAACAAAAGCTTTATTTACTCTTTTGTTCATATCTTCATCCATTGTGAATTTTTCTTTTGACCAGTCGCAACTAGTTCACATTTTTCTGAATTGATTTTGAATTTGTCCTCCATAATTTTTTGTCCAGTCGAAACATTCTTTTAAAAATTCTTCTCTTGAAATATTATGTTTTGTTTTTCATTCTAGAGCTAATTTTTCTTCTACTTTTACTTGTGTAGAGATTCAAGCATGATCAGTTCCAGGAAGCAAAAGAGTAGAATCTCATTTCATTCTGTGATATCTAGTCATAATATCTTCTAGTGTCAACATAACTGAATGTCCAATATGAAGCTTAGAAGTCACATTTGGAGGTGGCATTGGAATATAAAATTGCTCCCCTGTTAGAGATTCTCTTGGTTTGAATTTATCTGTTTTTTCCCAGTTCTTGTAAAGTTTTTCTTCAAATTCTTTTGGATTATATTTTTTTGGAAATTCGCCGTTAGTAGTCATTATTTGGTTATTATTAAGATTTAAAATAATTAGTTAAAATTAAAAATTACAAAAAACAAATATCGACTCGTGTCATCTTATAATATGTTGTCATATTATTTTTGCATTAAAAAATAAGCTTGCTCGTATTATACGAAAGCAAGCCTAAAAATCAAAAGTTTGTTAAAAAAATTATACAAAAAACCAAAATGCAGTTTCTTGAATTTTTGTAAAATCTGATAAAGATGGATTTAAATAAATCAATAAAAATATCTTATTAGAAGTTAATTCAATAATTTTTATCAATACAACAATAGAAAAAAATACAATCAAAAACCATCTTGAAAATTTTGTAACTAATTTTTCATCAAAACCTATATTTTTTAAAATATTTTCCATAAAAAAAGTGATTAAATTAATATGCGTAATTATATTTAACCACATTTTTAAATTTTTTGCAAAAAAGCAGAGTTTTTACTCTGCTTTTTGTGTTTCTTCTTCTTGCGTATTTTCTTCTAATTTTTTGTTTAATTCATCCCAAACATCTTTTGGAATTGGTTTTGCTATTTTTACTTGAGGATAATTTTTGGCTGCCAAAAATTGTCATCTTCTAGAATTTTTTACAACTAATTCTTCTCAAGTTTCTTCGTCAATTAGCATTCATTTTTCTTGTAAAATTGATTCTAACAATTCTTCTTTGTCAGATTTTATTTTACCTATCCATTTTACATTTGGATATTCACTACTTGCCAAGAATGGTCAATATCTACCAGTTTTTACAACGATAGTTCCCTCAACTCATTCTGGACAAGGTTTTCATTCATATTTAGCTTTTATTGCTTCTAGAGCGTCTTTCTCTTCTTTTGGTTGGTCGATAAATTTGCATTCTGGATAAGCTGAACAACCTATAAATTTACCATTTTTACTATGTTTGTAAATAAGTTCTGATCAACATTCTGGACAAGCTTTTCAGACTTTTTCGATTACTTTTTCTGCATTTGCTCAAGCATTGTCTAAATCTTTTTTTAGAGTTTTACTCCAAAATCTATCAAGCATTGTAGAATATTTTTCGTTTCATTCTGCTATTTCATCAAATTCTCATTCTACTTTTGATGTGAATTTGAAGTCCATCATTTCTGTAAAATATTTTTCCAAAAAATCATTAACTACAAATGCGGTTTCAGTTGGCGATAAATGCTTTTTGTTAAGTTTTTCAACATATCACCTATCAATAATTGTAGAAATAGTTGGAGCGTAAGTTGACGGTCTACCAATTCATTCTGATTCTAGTTTTTTTACTAGAGAAGCTTCAGTATATCTAGCTGGAGGTCTAGAAAATGATTGTATCAAATCAAGAGATTTTCAAGTCAATTCTTCTCACACTTGAATATTTGGTAAAACTCCTGAATCATTTTCTGCTTCGTCATTTTCATCATCATTTGATTCGATATACAGAGTCATAAATCAATCAAATTTTATAACTTCTCATTTTGTTGTCCATTCTTGTTTGTCATTTTTCATAG
The DNA here is from genome assembly GCA_041642635.1 of bacterium. Classification (GTDB taxonomy): domain Bacteria; phylum Patescibacteriota; class Gracilibacteria; order BD1-5; family UBA6164; genus JAAZVM01. The sequence goes on along the minus strand of JBEPWB010000041.1, from coordinate 4,220 downwards.
GACTGAATGTAAAAGTAGTTATTTCTACAATTGCATCACTCATTTGCGAAGCTACAGTTCTTTTCCAAATAAGAGTATATAATTTTAATTGAGTATGATCCAAAACACTTGCAAGACTCTCTGGAGTTCTTGTGATATCTGTTGGTCTAATAGCTTCATGGGCTTCTTGTGCTCAACTAGATTTTGTCTTGTAATCTCTATTTTTAAGATAATCTTTTCAATAATTTTTCATAATCAAATCTTTTGCTTGATTTTTTGCTTGATCAGACAAGTTTACACTATCAGTTCTCATATAAGTAATCAAACCTTGTCTTTCATTATTTCACAAATCCATTCATTCATATAATTTTTGAGCAACCATCATTGTTTGTTTTACTCAAAAACCAAATTTTCTAGATGCTTCTTGTTGAAGTGTTGAAGTTGTAAAAGGAGCTCCTGGAGTTCTTTTACTATCTTTTTTTACAGAATCAATTAACCTAAAATCAATACTTTCTGACATTTTTAATCAAACAGTATCTTTTTTTGTTTTATATTCTTTTAGTTTTGAAATATCCTCATAAAGAGTAGAAAGAATTTTTTCTGCTTCTTCTCTTGATTTTATTTTTTTAACTTTTCAATTAATTTTATTTAATGTAGCTTTGAATTTTACTCAAGAATATTCTAATTCTACACTGATTTTCCAAGATTCTTCTGGTTTAAAATTTAGAATTTCTCTTTCTTTTTCTACAATCAATTTTACAGCTACAGATTGTACCCTACCTGCTGATAAACCTGCTCTAATTTTTTTCCATAAAACTGGACTGATTTTGTATCAAACCAATCTATCAAGAATTCTTCTTGCTTGTTGTGCATCAACTAGATTCAAATCAATTGTTCTAGCATTATCAACAGCGTCAAGAATAGCTTTTTTTGTAATTTCATGAAAAACAATTCTTTTTGTAGTTACAGGGTCTAATTTAAGAGCGTGACAAAGATGCCATCAAATAGCCTCTCACTCACGATCCTCATCCGTTGCTATCCAGACTTCATTAGCTTCTTTTGCAAGCTTTTTAAGTGAATCCACAGTTTTTTTCTTTTCAGAACTTACTTCATATTCTGGAGAAAAATTATTTTCTATATCAATTCACAAATTTTTAGAGGGTAAATCTCTAATATGTCCCATGGAAGCTACTACTTTATAATCTGGTCACAAAAACTTTTCTATAGTTTTTCACTTTGCAGGAGATTCGACGATAACTAAATTTTTTGCCATCAAAAAAAAGTTAAGAAATACTGCTTAACTTTTTAATAGATTTTTTTATTTAGTCAAAAGAAAAATAAATTTTTAAATTTTTTTTCTTAATTCAAGTTTGTAAGTTACTCAAAAATTATCATCTTCAAATTCCCTATTATCTATTTGTTTATAAATATGATAAATATCTTCATCAGTTAATTCTTCATATTCACCTTCGTTGAATTTTCAAACTACAATATATCAATAACTCGTAAGCAAATTAAACATACTTGGAGAATGTGTAAATTCTTCTTTTGGCAAATTAAAACCTAGATAATTGAATTCTTCTAGTTTTCAATAAAGTTCTAATAAAGTTCTTCAAAATCATTTTCATTTGTACGGATCGTTAACTACATGAAACAAATGATTTTCACTTGATAAATTATTATAAGTGTAATTTCATTTTTTTATTTCTCAAACAATGTTATTATTTTCTCTATCAAAAATAATTATTCATTGTTGATCTTTATCAATTTCAATTCTAACATTATTTTTATTTTCTATAGTTTCAATATATTCAAAAAGACTATCAACACTCAAAATATTGTCTATTTTTCTAGAAAAATTAGTCGAAGCTATTCATATTTCATTATCTATATTTCATTCTGTAAGAGTCAAATATTTTTCCCAATCTTCTGGTGACCAATTAGTCATATCTAATTCTTCAGTAAATTGGATCGCTTCAGAATAATCTGTTTTATTTTCGTATTCAATTTTATTTAATGACATAAAAAATATATTAATTAGTATTAAAATAATAATACCATACAAAAAAAAAGATTACAAATATTTGTAATCTTTTAAATTGATAAAACATTTTTAACAAGATTTTTGTTATCAAATGGAAATCTATAATTTTCTAAATATCTGACAAGAGCATAAAAAATTGCCCATTTGTCAGTTATTTCAAAAAGATAAGAATTACCATCATTTTTTATAGGATTAAATTCTTTTAAAATAGAATTAATGTGACTTTTATGAGGCATAAGTGGAGTAATTCATTTTTCAAAATACGAGTTGATATTTTCAATATTTTCATCACAAACTATAAAATCAAAACCTATCAAATCTTGTTCTTGAATATTTCAAGTTGCAACAATGTTGTTTCATAATTTTTCATGTTCGATTCATTCAACATAAACAATAAAGCAAGAAGGCAAAACTAAAAGACCATCTCTCAAATCTTTTATTAGAGATTTATTTGTTAGTTTTATTAATCAAAGTGATTTGTGTTTTAACAATAATCAAAATCTTTTTTTCATTATTGTGTTTTTCTCCTTTTTTTCTTTTATAACAGCATTAATATCCATATAGAAAAATTATTTTTATAAATCTAAAACTATTGTAACACATAAAAACAAAAAAATACAATTTTTATCTCTTGACTAAAGCATAACTTATTTTTTAATTCATTTTTTGCATTTTTTAAAATAATAAATAAAATCTAGACTTAGAGAATTAAAGACTTAATAAATTTTAAAAATAAAAATGAAAGATTTTTGGAAAAAACAATTAGAAAAAAATAAAAAACTAGTTTTTGTAGCACCAATGGATTGATATTGAGATAGTGCTTACAGACAATCTATGAAAAGAGTTTCACCACATGTTTTTTGTATTAGTGAATTTTATAGTGCTGATTGATTAATTCATTCAAAATTTTTGGCAGATAGTGTTTTACCACACGATCAAATCGAAGATCCCCTGATTATTCAAATATTTTGAAAAGATCCAGAAGCATTTGCAAAAGCTGCAAAAATAATTAGCCAAAGCAAGTATAATATCGCAGGAATTGATATAAATATGTGATGTCCAGCAAAAAAAGTAGTTAGAAGCTGACATGGTTCTAGTCTATTAATCAACGAACAAACTGCTTTTGATATTGTTAGAGCAATGAATGAAGCAACGCATTTACCAGTAAGTGTAAAAACTAGACTAAGTTTTGATGGTAATCAAGACTTGATAAATTTTGTAAAATGATTAGAAGAAGCAGGTGCAAGTCTTATAACTATTCACGGTAGAACTGCAAAACAAGCCTACACTTGACATGCTGATTTTACAAATATTTATGAATTAAAAAAACATGTTTCAATTCCGGTTGTTTGTAATTGAGATATCAAAAATTATACTGATTGAATGCAAAAAATTCAAGACCTTGACTGAATAATGCTTTGAAGAGCTAGTTTTGGTAATCCTTGGTGTTTTATCTGAGAAGAACAAATAAATGACCCAGATTTTTTGAAAAAATCATGAGTAAATCCTGATAATTTTATAGATTGAGCTTATCATCCAACTCTGGAAGAAATACTTGAAGCAATGGAATTTCACTCTCTAAAACTAGTAGAAACTAAGTGAGAAAAAAAATGAAATCTAGAAATCAGAAAACACCTGGTTCAATATTTGAAAAATTTTCCATGAGTAAAAGCATACAGAAAAAGACTTGTAACAACAGATAGTTTTGAAAATACAAAAAATATTTTAAAAGAAATAAGAACGGATTTTTCTGAACATTTACAAAAAAGACCAAGTCTAAACGAAATAGAAAAAGAAGAAGATTTATAAACCTTCTTCTTTTGATTTTTGAGATTTTTTATATTTATTATTAATAAACTTAATAACAAAAACCCAAATTGTAATAAATAAAAACCAAACAGGAAATACAAAGTATAGAAAAAATAAGAATATACTAAAGTTATCAGAACCAGAATTTCTATTCATACATTCATTTGTATTACTCAAAAAAGTATCACAAGAAAACCAAATATTTAAACCAATAGTATAAAATAAAGCGTAAATACTAAAATATACAAATAATCAATAAATAATAGGAATAATAAAATAAAAAATTAATTTAATTTTCATAAAAATAATTTTAATAATAAAAGATTTAATTATTATAATAATCTCACATTAAAATTATATTAAAATTTTTGAGAAAAAAATTTTTAAT
>JBEPWB010000040.1:0-10621 GCA_041642635.1 bacterium | reverse complement strand
CTTCAGGCTGAATTATATGGTTGAAAAACTAGTTCTAAGCTTTCTAATTTTGCCATATCATTTCTAACTGTAGCACTTGAAACTCATAAATCATATTTTTGTAGTAGCATTTTACTTCACAGAACTCAGCCTGTTTCGATATATTCTAAAACTATAATTTTTAATATTTCTATATTTCTTTGATTTAACATTTTTTTATTCTATTATTTCTAATAATTGATTGCTAGTTTTTTCAAGAGAATATTTTTGTTTTATATCTGAATAATCAATATATTCTCATTTTTTATTATTTATAATAAAATCTTTTACAACTTTATAAATACTATTAACAGAAATTGGCGAAAAATAAGTTATTTTTTCTCAAAAAATTTTTCTGATATTTTTTAGGTTTGAAGATAAAATATTTGTTCAAAAATAAACAGGCTCTGCTAATCTAAATGGAAAAGTTTCATAAAAACTAGGAAAAATTGTAAAAAGTGCTTCTTTATATAAATATTTTTTTGTTTCAATGTCCGGAGAACCTAGAAAAAAAACATTTTTTTCTAATTTTAAATCAATTATATGATTTCTAAGAGTAATATTTTTAGCAATATTATTTCACAAAAAAATTAAATCTATTTCTATCTCGTCTTTTTTTAGTTTATCTAGCACTAAAATTAATTTTTCGTAATTTTTTTCTATAGAATCTCACCCAGAATAAATTATAAAATCATTTTTTATTAAAAATTTATTTTTTATATTTACTTCTACATGGTTTTCTTCTCTTTTTGTTTCATTTTTTGGAAAAAAACCATTAATTATTTTTATTTTTTCTTCCTTTATATTATATTTTTCTATGAGTTCGTTTTTTGTATTTTTATCTAAACAAATTGTATTTCTTGCATGATTCAAATTATTTTCCATCAAAAATAAAAATTTTATTTTTTTTATGCGTGAATTAAAATTCATATAATAAATTTCTTTTAATGATCCAATAATAGTTATATAATCTCATCTGTAAAAAATTGGTTTATATTGATTAAAAAAAATCATAGAATTATTTTTGTCTTCTTTTAAAATTTTTAAAAATTTGAATTGTTCAGAAAAGCTTCAGTTTTCTATATTTATAATTTTTTTCTCTACGTTAGAATAATTAATTATGTTTATATCGTTATTCAAATATAAAATATATTTTTTTTCTAGATTATTATTTATAATTGAATTAACAAGTTCTATTGCAAATTTTGAATACAATTCATCGCTAATAAATCTTAAATCTATACCTATTTTCATTTTATTTTTTTAAATTTTATTTTTTCTTAACTTTATTATACATTAAAAATATATTTTTAAAAGATTTTTATTAATGTTTTCTCTATAATCATACAAAAACAATTTTTATTGATTTATTTTGATAACTAAGTATAATTTTTTTAGTTAATAATTAATGACAATAATTATGGTTATTATTTATATTGTTTTGTATTTGATTATTTTAATTGTTTGTTATATTGCAATAATTAAAAGACTCAAAAACTTGAGTCGTAGACATATGCAGAACACTTGAATTAAATCTCTATCAAGGGGTTATAGAATAATTAGAAGAAGAATGATTGTTATTTTTATTGTTTTATTTTTTCTTTCTAGTTTAGTTTTGATAACTTTTACAGAAAATGAGCTATTACCACAAGTATGATTACGTGATGATCAGGAGACATTGGATAACAATGCTTTTTAAGTATATAAAATTTTGATTATTTTTATCTATCTCTATTTGTTTTTATTTTATTTGAGTCTTTTTTTGAGATACTTTTTGACAAGAAGTAACTACTTTTATAATTTTTCCTTTGGCTTTTTTGACACTTAATTACGCTTTTTTAAAGCTAATTATGTATTATATAAAATATTATAATAATTTGATAATATTTTATAAACAACAGATTATTGTTATAAAATCTAGCCTTTTATGAACAGATAATGTAGAGATAGTAGATTTGCATAAAATTACAAAATTAGATACTTTTTGTAATTGAATTATGCCAAATCTACTATGATATTGAATTCTAGTTTTAGAACAACAAAGAGATGAAGTTAGGGAATTTTGGTATGTACCAAATCCTCATAAGGCAATATCTTTTTTGAATGAGGAAAGAGAAAAAATATTTTGATCATGAAATAATAATCAAGAAAAAAGTGAAACCGACTAAGTTTTACTTTTTTTATTTTTTTAATATACTTTTAACAAAATTTTAAATAATTGTTAAAAAGATAATAATGGAAAAAGTTTTAGTTTGATTATCTGGTTGAGTTGATAGCGCAGTAACAGCTTATTTATTAAAAAAAGAATGATATGATGTCACGGCATGATTTATGATAAATTATTTGGCTACAGAATGAGAATATTGTCCTACAAAAGATGATTTAGAAGAAGCAAAAAAGGTAGCAGCTTATCTTGATATTCCTTTTTTTACTTTTGATTACAGAGAAACTTATTCAGAAAAAGTTCTTGATTATATGTATGAATGATACAAAAAATGAATAACTCCAAATCCTGATATAATGTGTAATAGTGAAGTAAAATTTAGAGTTTTTTTGGATGAAGCTTTAGAATATTGATTTGATAAAGTTGCAATGTGACATTATGTTTCTTCCATAAAATGAATTGAATGATTATACCACTTAAAAAAATGAGTTGATCAAAACAAAGATCAAAGCTATTTTTTGGCTTGATTATCTCAAGAACAAATTTCAAGAGCAATTTTTCCACTTTGAGAATTAGAAAAATCTCAAGTTAGACAAATTGCTCATGAAGCTTGATTACCAAACGCCGATAGAAAAGATTCACAATGAATTTGTTTTGTTTGAAAAGTTGATATGTCTACTTTTTTGGAGAAAAAAATCAACCCAAAACCATGAATTGTAAAAGATACGTCTTGAAAAATTTTAGGTAAACATAAATGAGTTTATTATTACACAATTTGACAAAGAAAATGACTTGATATCTGAGGTCAAAGTGAACCAATTTTTGTTGTTAAAAAAGATATAGAAAAAAATGAAATTATTGTTTGAAACTCTAGTGATTTAGAATTGTATGATGATGAATTAACTGTTTGAGAGTTCAATTTTTTGGCAAAAAAAGATTTTGAATTCCCACTAAAAGCAAATGCAAAAATTAGATACAGACAAGATGATCAAGAATGCACTATTTATAAACAAGAAAATAATTACAAAGTAAAATTTTCAAATAAACAAAGAGCAATAGCTAGCTGACAAATTTGCGCTATTTATTTAGATGATGAATTGGTAATGAGTTGAGTAATAAAATAATAAAAAACCACTTAAATTAAAAATTAAGTGGTTTTTTATATTAATACTAGGCTTGTTGCCATTACAAACATTCAAATAATCAATCATCATATTGCTATATGGTGTTCTCAGTACTCTTCAGCTGTGGGAAGTAATTCATCTAATGATATATAAATCATTATTCAAGCAACTAAAGCAAAAATTAATCAAAAACTTAAATCTCAAAATATTTTTAGTAAGAAAAAATATCAAAATATTGCTCAAATCACTTCTGCAAAACCAGATAAAAATGATAGACCTGCTGCTTTAAGCTTACTTCCAGTTGCGTAATATATTGGAGCAGCAACAGCAATTCCTTCGGGAATGTTATGTATAGCAATTGCAATTGCTATACTTATTCATAAACTAGGATCATAAATTGTTGCTGCAAATGTTGCTAATCATTCAGGAAAATTATGAATTGCTATTGCTAATGCTGAAAATAGCCCCATTCTTAATAGTTTTTTTTCATTGATTAGTTTTTTATTTCACAAAGTTTTTATGTTTTTTATTTCGTGTGGATTTTCATATGAAGGAACTAGCTTATCTATTATTGCAATAATTAGTATTCATAAGAAAAATGCTAATGTCATGTAGAAATATCATTTTTCTTCTCATAATATTTTAGTTAAACTTTCTAGTGATTTTGGTAATATTTCCATAAATGATACATATATCATAACTCACGCAGAAAAACCTAAACTACCAGATAATAGTTTTGGATTAAAATTTTTAGTAAAAAAAATTAAAAAACTTCAAATACCAGTTGAAAGTCAAGCAAATAATGTCAAAAGAAATGCTAATGTTATGTTTGAATCCATTTTTTGTAAAAATAATATAATTATAATTAATAGATTAATAAATAAATGATAAAGTCAAATATTTTTTAATATTTAATAATTTTGCATTATTTTTATTTTCAATACAATTTATGAAAATAATTAATTTTATAGATGTAATGCAAAATAAACTAAAAGAAATACTGAAAAATTCCTTTAAACTTGATGATTTTAGAGAATGACAATTAGAAATAATAGAGAGTGTTGTTAATAAAAATGACACTCTTGTTTTTATGCCGACTTGATGATGAAAATCTCTAACTTATCAATTACCAGGTGCTTATCTGGATTGATTAGTATTGGTTATTTCTCCACTTATTTCTCTTATGAAAGATCAAGTAGACAAACTAAACGAACTATGACTTAGGGCTGAACTGATAAATTCTACAATTGATAATTATGATAAACAAATAATTTTGAATGATTTATCAAAAAATGATGGAAGTGTAAAATATTTGTATATAGCTCCAGAAAGACTTAATAATAGCGATTTTATGAGGGTTATTTCAAAAGTAGATATTTCACTTTTAGCAATCGATGAAGCTCATTGTATAAGTCAGTGGTGACATGATTTTAGGCCAAGTTATATGAAACTTAATAATTTTGTAGCGACTTTAAAACAAAATAAAGATTTTCCAGTTATAGCTTTAACGGCAACAGCTACAAAAAAAGTAAGACTTGATATAGTTGAAAGATTAGGTTTAGAAGAACCAAAAATATTTACAACTTGATTTGAAAGAAAAAATATTTCTATAATTATTAGAGAAATATCAAAAACTGAAGAAAAATTATCAAAAGTTTCAGAAATACTGGAAAAAACTCCAGGTTCGGGAATAATTTATTGTTCAAGTAGAAAAAAGGTAAAAGAAGTTTATGAATTTTTATCACAAAACTGAGTAAGTGTTTGAATCTATACTTGAGAAATGTCTGCTGACAAAAGGGAAGTAGAACAAAATAACTTTATGAACTGAGATTATAAAGTAATAGTTGCAACAAATGCTTTTTGAATGTGAATTGATAAAAAAGACATCAGATTTGTAATTCATTATAATTTACCTGGAAGTATAGAAAATTATTATCAAGAAGTTGGTAGAGCTTGAAGAGACGGTAAAAATAGTTACTGAGTTGTTTTGGCTTCTTTTTCTGATACAAAAATTCAAGAATTTTTTATTGATAATTCTTTTCCTGATAAAAGCCAAATAATGGATTTTTATAAATATTTGTATCATGATTTTAATATTTGAGAATGAAAAGATTCAACAATCACAAAAACTTATTATCAAATGTCAGGGGAAAGTTGAATAAAAAATGATTTGCTTGTTTGAGCAATAATTAGGATATTAGAAAAATATAATATTTTGAGAAGATGAATTGATAGCGATTTTGATTCAGATTTTAGATGAAGATGAATTACGCTTTTACAAAATAAATCACTAATTGATAAAATACCTGTAGATTGGCAACATCAAGAAAATTTAAAATGAGAAAATTATTTCAAACTAGATCAAATAAAAAAATTACTTTTTTATCCACATTGTAGAAAAAAATTTATTCTGGATTATTTTGGAGATGAAGAAGATATGGAGAAAATCAAAAATTGATGTGGGAGTTGTGATTTTTGTATCGAGATGAAAAATTTAAATTCAAAACCAAACGTTGATATTGTAAAAATCTCTGTTTTTTCTCTTGTTTTAGAAGTTGTAATAAAATATGATCAAAAATTTTGAGCTCAAATCATTACAAAATTTTTATGGTGAAGCAAGGACAAAAAAATTTCTGATTGGAAAATGGATCAAGACGATTTTTTTGGAGCACTTAGCGATTTTACAACTGAAACAATTCAGTGCATTATTGATTGATTAGTTTATAATGATTATTTATTTAGAGCTGAATGAAAATTTCCACTCTTAGGTATTACTGAAACTTGAAAATTATCAATTCTAAGAGATAGTATTTTAAAACAAGATAACTTGGAATTACAAAATTATATAAGAATGAAACTAGGCTCTAAAGCTATTTATCAAAATCAGAAAAAAGAAAAAACATCTTCAAAAACTAGCGTTTCTAATAATAAAATAAGCACTTATAAAGAAACTCTAGAATTACTAAATGAACAAAAAACAATAAAAGAAATCGAAAAAGAAAGGTGACTAAAGCGAATGACAATAGAATCTCATATTATAAAATTGTATGAATACTGAGAATTGAGTTTGAATAATGTTATAAAATATAGCTCTTTTTCTAAACTCAATGAAGTAAAAAATATTATAAATAATTCTTTTTCTTGAGAAATTGAAGCATTAAAACCAGTAAAATTAAAACTAGAAGATTTATGATTTAAGGATATAAGTTATTTTGATATAAAATTGGCTATTTCAATGCTAGATAAAAAAGATTTATAAAACAAGTTTTTTAATAAAGCTTGTTTTTTTGTTTTTTATTAAACTTTGTGATATTATTTGCTTATCTTTAAATAAAAAGAAATTAAATTATGAATATTCAAGATTTATTAAAAAAATCATCTGGAAATAAAAAACAATCTTCTAAAAAATCGAATGTAGAAGATTTATTTTGAACTTCTACAGAAGATAAGTCTTTGAATTCTGATTTGACGATAGAAACTTATTGAGAAAAAAAAGAAGACTGATTTTTAATTTGATTAGTTAATGATATTTTTCTAAACGCAATTAAGCTAAGAGCATCAGATATTCATGTCGAGCCAAATGATAAAAAAATTAATGTTAGATTCAGAGTTGATTGAAATTTTTTGAATTATAAACAATTAGATTTAAAATTAAAAGATCCAATTATAGCAAGAATAAAAATAATGTCTTATTTGAGAATCGATGAACATAGACTTCCTCAAGATTGAAAAATAGCATATAAATTATTCTGAGGAAAATCAATTGATATGAGAATATCAGTAATTCCAACAATTTATTGAGAAAAATGTGTTATAAGATTATTAAAAAAAGATAGTAAACCACCAGAATTAAAAGAATTATGAATTATGCCGTATAATATGGTAAAAATAAAAAACCATATAAAAGATAATTATTGAATGATTTTAGCAGTTTGACCTACTGGTTCTGGTAAATCTACAACATTATTTTCACTTTTGTCACAATTTGATCCAGAAGAAAAAAATATTTCTACACTAGAAGATCCAGTTGAATACAGAATTTCTTGAGTAAATCATACTCAAATAAACCCAGCAATTGATTTTACATTTGCAAGATGATTAAGAAGTCTTTTAAGACAAGATCCAGATATAATTATGGTTTGAGAGATAAGAGATGATGAAACAGCAAAGCTAGCTATTGAGGCAAGTATTACTGGTCATATTGTTTTTTCTACAATCCATACCAATTCTGCTAGTCATACAATTCAGAGACTTATAAATTTATGAATTGATCCATTATTAATAACTTCGAGTTTGAGAATGATAGTTTCTCAAAGGTTAGCAAGAAAATTATGTACTAATTGTAAAGTAAAATATAAAGCGCCAGATAAAATAAAAGATTTTATAATTTGAAAAGTTGGTAGATATATCAAAAATAAGGAGGAATTATTTTTGTACAAATCCCATGACTGATGATGTGAACGTTGTAATAATACTTGATATAATTGAAGAGTTTGATTATATGAAGTTTTAGAAATGACAGATAAAATGGAAACACTTATTTTGCAAAATGCTTCTCGTTTACAAATAGAAATCCAAGCAGTTTGAGATTGAATGGTTCCTATTAAAGAAGACGGTTTATTAAAAGTAGTGCTTTGAGAAACTTCTTTAGAAGAAGTTTTATCAGTACTTTGAACATAAAATATTAGAAATGTAAAGACTTTTTTACAAAAAAATAATTGCTAAATATTTTTGCTATATATAATTAAATGTGATAACATATATTAGTAATCATAAATTAATGAATACATATTTACATACATTGTTTGAAAAATACAGAGTATCTAAAAAAAATAGATATGAAATAGAGCAAATGTATATGATTTTACCAGATCACAAGAAAAAAAATCTTATTAAAAATTTTAATACTTTTTTGGCAAAATTTATATATATTGAAAAATCTATTGAAGAAGAAAAAGAAATATTAATTTGAGGTTCTGTTGAAAGGGTTAGAAATCATATTCTACAAAAAAGAAAAACAGAATTAGATCAAAAAATTAAAAACGAAATAAATTTATTGAAAGGGGAACTTTAAATTTACAGACTAAAATAAAAACAAATGAGAGAAGCACCAAATATACATAATTCAGAAGCATTAAATGATTCCAACAAAGAATATGTTAATTCTATTGAATATAAAATGAAGCTTTCAGAAAGAATAGATACTTTGAAATGAATTTGAATTTTTCCTGAGTTTGCTGAAGCTTTAGCAAAAGATTCAATTAATTATAATATTATGGTTTCTGAACTTTTGTGAGCTGAAGATGAAATAAAATCTGAAGACAAAAAACTAAGATCGCAATTTTCTTATTTGGAAAATGAAAAGGTAAATAGAGTTTTAAATTAAATTGTATATTCATAAAATTAAAAAAATAAAACCTAAGAAGAATTCTTAGGTTTTATTTTTTTATTAATCAGTTTATTATATCAAAACTTATTTCTTGGTCTACTCAGTTAAAAAATGTTTTTATTGTGATTAAATTATGTCATCATTGGCAACCAATTCAATTAAGATAATACTTTCATTTTTCAAAAAATATACTTGCATTATCAGTTATATTGTAATTTCCAGTTGTTGGATGTGTACATCATATTTCATCAATTGAGTATCAATCTTCAATATTTAAAGTTTTAATAACTTTTGTATTTCATAAATTGTTTACTAATTTTGTTTCCATTTTTCAATTATTATCAGAAGAAAATTCTATTATCCATCTTTCAGGTATTTCTAAGTTACTTCCTTCTAATTCAGCTCTTCCAACTAAATCATTTGTTCTAATGGTCTCTATTTCAGATACTATTCTATTAGTAAAAATTTCTAATCTTTGTTTAGTTGTAGAAGTGTTAAAATTCACATTTGTAGCTCAAATAACTATTATTATCATTACTGTTATAACAACTAATAATTCCATAACTGTAAATGCTTTTTTTGAATAAGTTGTATCCATCGTTAAAAATTTGTAAATATTTTAAAATATGATATAATTAAAACATAGTTATTTTATATATAAAAAAATAACTTCAAAATTATTTTTATAAAAAGTCATTTTATGTGAAAAACATTATATATTTTTTTAGCACCATTAATCGCATTTTCTTTTATTGTTAGTGCAAGTGCTAATTTGCAATTAACGACTTCGAGTAATGATTCTGAAGGTTTAATTTTAGAATGGGAGGAATCTGAAGAAGCTGAGATGTATAGAATTGATTATTGACAATCTTCATGAGTATATGAAGATTCAGTAGATTTTTTATCAGAAACAAGTTATACTTTTAGTGAATTAGAACCCGATACTACTTATTATTTTTCACTTGTTTGATATGACGATTGGTGAAATGAATCACTTAAGTCTGACGAATTAAGTGTTACAACTTTGCAATGAAGTTCTAATGCTTCAAATACTCAAGAAGATTTAGGAGATTTTTATATAGAAGATTCAAAAATGGTTTGACCAGAAAAAGTACAAATAACTTTTTCTAATCCAATTAAAGATGAATCTAGTGATAATAGAAAATTTAAAATAGAATGAGTTGAAGATACAAATGATTTTTATGAAGTTATTGAATCTGAAATAAACCAAAATGATGAAAATTCATTAATTTTAACTCTTGATGGAAGTCCAACTGAATGAGTTGAATATAAAATTGTTGTATTATCAACAAATGATGTAAACGATCAAAATATAGAATTTTGAGTTGATTCAGAAACAGTTTTTGTTTGAGAACTAATTGAAGAAGATGAATTAGATATTTCTGTAGAAGAAGAAGTTGAAGTTGATCTTAATTCTGCTTGAGAAGAAGAAAATGTAGTTGAAGAAAATGCAAATAATGCAGGATCTGAACTAGATTCAGAAGAAGTTGACAGTAATCTTTTAAATGTTGCTGAAACTAATGAGAATTTACCCCAAACTTGACCAACACAAATTGTTTTAGTTTTTCTTGCTATGATTTTTTGAAGTATAATATTTTTTCACAAATTTAGAAGAAGCTAATAACTTAAAATAAAAAAAGAAGATTTTAAAATCTTCTTTTTTTATTTTATAAATAATCAAATTATAGTAAAATTTGCAAATGTTTTTGATATTCTGAAAATATGTTTTAATTTTTTGTGTAGATTATAATAAATTCATATTTTTTCACTTTTTTCGAGAATAGATTCTTTTATATAAACATAAAATGCATCAACAGATATTTTTGGATGTTTTTCACAAACCTCAAAAATAAAATTTATTTCATTATGTATTTTTTTATATATTTCTATTCTACTTTCAAGATT
>JBEPWB010000039.1:0-11031 GCA_041642635.1 bacterium | reverse complement strand
TTAATTGTCAATTTCATACTTTATAAGCTAAATTAATAGAATCTTTTAATCTTTTTGTATCTGGTGAATTAGTGTCAGAATAATCTTTTTTTACTAATCTATCAACAATAACTGAAACATTTTTTAAATCTTCACTTGATAAATCTAGTTTGTCATTGATTGTGTGAATATTATCTCAGATAGAAAATCTAATAAAACCTAAATCTAGAATTTCTTCTTTTAAATCTTCAAAATCACCAAATTTTTTTGTAAGTGGTGCTTTTATCATAAATTTTGTATTTTCTTCAAAAGATTCTAAATAATCAATAATATCACTTATTGAATCTTTTTTTACTTTGTTTCAACAAACAATACATTTTCTAACTCAAACATTTAGATAAAGTAATTTGTAATAATCATAAATTTCTGTAATTGTTCAAACAGTTGATCTAGGATTTTTACTAGTTGTTTTTTGATCAATAGAAATAGTTGGCGATAATCAATTTATTTCGTCAACTTCGGCTTCTTCGCTCATTCATCAAATAAACATACGAGCATAACTACTCAAACTCTCTAAATATTTTTGTTTTCAGACATTATAAATAGTGTTAAAGGCTAGTGAAGATTTTCAACTACCTGAAACACCAGTAATAACTGTCATTTTATTTTTTGGGATTTTTATTGAAACATTTTTTAAGTTATGACTTTTTGCTCATATAACTTCTAAATATTCTGACATATTTTTTATATTTTTAAATTAAGTAAATTTATTATCTATCTATAATATACAAAAAAAAAGATATTCAAATATTTTTAAATATCTTTTTTAAAAATGTTTATTAAATCTACTATCAGACAATACAACTACAACTAATTTTTTTAATTCTTTATAGTTATAAAATGTATCCGTCCATTGTCAGTTTAATAATTTTTTAACTTTTCAGAGAATATGAATTTTTCATATTTTTTTTATTTCGTCTTCTTCAACTATATCATAACTAACATTAACTTTTATTTTTTTGTTATAAATTTCAATTTGAATATTTGCTTTATCTGATTCTATTCTTCAGAAAAAATTATAAAAATAAAATTCTTGTCAATTCATTGTAGACATTAAATGTTTTTTTCAGTTTCACTTTTGTATTTTTGATAATTTTTCATGCTCTGCAAATAGAGCTTGTTCATGGTTATATAAAGAATCCATATAATCATCTGCATGTCAATAACCACAATAAGTTATATTTTCACATTTACCATCAAACAGAGTAGCTCCACAATTAGGACAAGTTTCTTCATTCAAAATATTATCTACATAATTAGAAGTATTATTTATATTTATACAAATAATTTCTGGCATTTTATCGTTAGAATTAATATCATTAATAGGAGGATAATTTAGTTTTGAATTCATAAAATATATTTATCTTTTATTATGTTTAAATATATTATAACACATAATTAATCAGATGCAACTATTAGTCAAATTATTTTTTTAGCTTTATATTTTTTTAGAATCTTAGATAATTCATTAATTGTAACTCATGTACTTACTACATCATCTAATATAATAATATTTTTGTTTTTTATTAATTTTTTGTATTTTTTATTTATAACAAAGCTATTATTTAAATTTGTTAATCTGTCTTGTCTATTTAATTCTGATTGTGAATAAGTGTTTTTTATTTTTTTTGTTAGATTTTTATATTTTATTCAAGAAGTATTTGAAAAATTTTTAGCTAATATTTCTGATCAATTAAATCATCTTTTTATTTTTTTTAGATAAAAACTTGGAACAAAAGTTACAATATAATTATCTTTAAAAATTATTTTTTCATTCAGAATAAATTTTTCGTACAAAAAATAAGACAAGTCATCATAAATATGTGTTTTATTATAAAATTTTGCGTCTCTAATGAGTTTTTTTGTGTATTTTTGCCTGTAATGGTTTAATACAATTATTTTATCATAATAAGCAAAATTTTTACATTCTGAGTGAACTTCAAAATTTTTTGTTTTTCATTTACAAACATAACAAATATTTTCAAAACTATATTCCAAGGTTTGACAACTTTTACAAAAAAAGTGTCATTCTTTATTGCAAGAATAACACTTTTTAGGAGCTATCAAATCCAATAAAATTTTTAATATTTTCATATTTTTTATTTTAAAGGAGAGCTTTTATTTTAAATTTTTTATAATTGTAGACAATGAATCAACTCAAAATCAAGTCATTCATTTTACTGTGTATCAGTAAGGTTCAAATCAATTAAGAGAAGTTCAAGCAATATCTAGGTGAGTATATTTTTCATCATTCATCAAAAAATTATACAAAAATGCTGCTCACATACTAGAACCTGCAAAAACTCAAGTGTTTAAGTTTTCATAATCTGCAATTTTTGATTTTGTTTTTTCTATCAAATAATCATCAAATGGCAATTTGTTATATTTTTCAAAATTTTTGTAAGAATAATCCAAAAATTTGTCTAATAATTCTTTATCATTTCACATAATTCAAGCGTATCTAAAACCAAGAGCAGCCATACAAGCTCATGTCAAAGTTGCAACACTAATTATTTTGTCTAACTTGTAATTATCACTAATATAACTAATTCAATCAGCTAAAACTAATCTTCATTCTGCGTCAGTATGAATAATGTCAACTGTTTTTCAACTATATCATTTTATAATATCACTTGGTTTGTAAGCTTCTCCTGAAATATGATTTTCTGCCATAGGAATTGCTGTTACAAGATTTACATTCAAATCTTTTTCATCTAATTCTTTCATAGTTGCAAAAGCAACAGCTCCTCAACACATATCTCATTTCATTTCATACATACTGTTTCCAGGTTTTAATTGAATTCATCATGTATCATAAGTTATTCCTTTTCAAACTATTCAAATAGTTGGCAAGTTCTTATCTATAATTCTTTCTAATATAACCATATAAGGTTTCTTAGAACTTCATTTTCAAACATTATGAATCAATCCTAGTCAAAGTTTTTCTATCTTGTTAGAATCCAAAATTTTAACTTTTGTGTTTTTGAATTTTGTATCTCCAATAATTTTTGCAAATGATTCTGGATAAAGTTCATTAGAAGGCATAAATCCCAAATCACGAGCCAAAAATATATTTTTTATAGTATCAACTCTATGATCAATAATTTTTTCATCTATATCTCAAACAAAAATATTTATTTCGTCATTTTGTTTTTCTGTTTTGAATTCTTGATATTTATATCTTGAAAGTAGACAATTATTTAACAAAGTTATTACATTTTTTTCAGATTTTGTTAAAAGTGTAAGTTTTTCTGGAAGTCATCTAAAAATATCTCAAAGAAAATAATTAATATCTTTTGTATCATTTTTACTAAAATATATTACAAATATTTTTTCAAAATTTTGGCTTCAAATATAAAAATCAAAGCAAAAATTTTTATCATCTAATATTTTTTGCTTGATTTTGTCAGTAATTTTTTTTGAAATTCACATTCATTTCAAACTAGACAATTCACTAGATTTTTGCAAAAATAAAACAAGATTTGATTCTTTTACTTCTTCAAAAGATTTTATTTTATTAATCATAAAAATTTTTAAAAATTAAAACTTAAAAATATGAAACCAATTCTATATATAAATCTTGAATTTTCAAAAATAAATAAAAAAATATAAAGAATGTTATAATTATCGAGAAAAAAAGTGACACATAGTTTATATATTTCTTGTGAATATTATAATTAAAAATTATTGAATATATAAGTATTAAAAACAAAAAATATGAAAAATCTAAAATAAAAATATGAAAAATAGAACAAATTACAATGATATAATTTATAAATAATCAATAATATTTTAGGTTTAATTTATATTTTTTAAAAAAAGATATTTTTGGCAAATGATTAAAACAAAAATCTCAAATTATAAATATTAAAACAAAAAATAATACTATTTTTGAATTATTAAAAATTCAAAAATATACGGGTGTTAATAAAAAAACATAAAAAAATGAATAATATAATTTTGTTTTATCTATTTTTATTTTTTTAGTATTAGTTTCAATTGGAGTAAAATAAACTACAAAAAAAATTCAAATAACTAAAAAACATATACTAAAAAAAAGTAATCAAAGTGAGGATTCAATTCATAAAAGTGTTAATAAATTTTTTACTTCAAGACTATAATTTTCTTGTAAAAAAATTGATTTTCATTGAGTTAAGTTGTAAAAGCTGTAAAAAATAAAAGAAAATAAAGCAGATACAAAAAAAAGGAGTAATCTCATTTTTAATATTTAATTAAAAATTAATTACTCCAAATATAATAATAAAAATTAAAAAAACAAAATTTAAGATTAATAAAAATATGTTTTTTGAAATTTTCAATAATAAATATATCAAAATTATTATAACAAAACCATAAATTCAAGAAAAATTATAATCTTTTAGTTCTAAAATTTGAGAAATATTTATATATGTAAAAAATAAAATAACATAAACAAATATAACTGCAAAAATATATTTTTTTATTGATGAAAAAAATAAAAGTATTTCACGATTGATTGTTTTTATTCATTTTTTTACATAAGTATAAGAAAATGAAACTCATTTTTCTCTTGCATGAAGCAAAGTTATATTTTGTTTTATAACCTCTCTTTTTATAAAAGTTTCTTCTCTTATATTTTTTGAAAGTATTATTTTTACAATATTTTTCAAAATAAAACTATTATTTTGTTTTAATCTATCTCTATATTTTGATAAATATAATAAATTTTTTATGTATGAATGAGAATCTTTATCAATTGTTGAAACTTTTTTCTCTCATTTAAAAGATTTGAAAAAATTAGAAATATTGTTTGATAAATTTTTTAATTGATAAACAATATCTTTATCTTTTTCTATGAATTGATCTTTTGAACCAATACTTTTTAATAATTTATTTGTTTCTTTTAATAAAGCTCTACTTTCTTCGTTTTTTGATTTTTCTACTTCTTTTAATTCAATTGTTCAAATTTTTAACAATGCTATTTCTCAAATTTCTTTTAATTTTGATATATTTGTAGACTTTTTTAGCTTTATTATTTCGTTATAAATTTGTTTTAATTTTTCAATTTTTTCTTGTGAAAACTTGACTGGGTAATTTCAAGAAATTATTTTTTCTAATTTTTTTAAAACTAATTCTATAAGCTTAGTAGTTTCATCTAGCTCTTTTTTCATAAAAAAATTTTCCATTTTTTCATGAGAACTTCTTTCTTTTTTTATTTTGTCTCTTATTTCATCTATTCTTTCTTTTTTTCAAGAACTGTAATAAATATTATATTCTTCTTCTAAGTTTCAAATTAATTCTTTCTTTTTTTCTAGTTCAAGGTCTTTATCAGATTCATGATATAATAAATCAACTTGATATTCTAAATCTTTTCTTAATTTTATATATGCCTTAAAAATATCTTCTCAAACAATTTTTCAATGTTTAAATTCTCAATCTTTATATCATTCAAAAATAAAAGCACTTCATCAAATAGCATTTTTTTCGGAAATTTCTTGCACACTTAAAATAGAGTATCATTCTTTATGAACTCTAGTTCTTGCTGCGGCCTCGTTTTCTGCTTTGAAAACTATGTTATATTTTTTTCAATCTTTTGAGACTGATATTTTATAATTTTGCATATAAAAATTTAAAATTTAATTAAGATAAACCTCAAACAGGTTTTTGTATTTTTTGATCAAATATTTTTTTGAAATCAATTCATGATTTTGATAATTCTTCATCAAAAATTTTATTTAATTTTGAAGTTTGATTTTCAAGGTCTATTTTTTCTATTTTTGGTAAAATTGCTTCTAATCTTTCAATATTTACAGATTCTAAATTATCTGAAAGACTTTCTGGATTTTTTTCAACTGTTTCTAAGTTGTTTTGTTTTTCAAATGACATAAAATTATAAATTATTAATTAAAAATGAAAAAGAATTTATTTCTTTTTTTCTTTCTTCAGCCTCTTTTTTTCTCATTCAAGAAATAACTGAAAAATTTGTTTTTTGAATTTGGTCTAATTCTTTTATTTCTATTTCTTCCACAAATCTTACAAGACTAGAATAAATTCTATCAATTCATTCTTCATCCAAAATATCTAATGATTGTAAATATAGAGATTTTTGTTCTTCTGGTATCTCTAAATTCATAATCATAATTTTTGTAAGTTTTATTTTTTCTTTTAACTTATTCTGTTTTTTTAAAAAATCAAAAATCATAAATTTATGTAATTAAATATTATTATATATAAGATATCATATTTTTTTATAAAAATCAAAAATGTTAATTTCTTTTCTTATATATATGTTTCTTTATATTTTATATAATATATTATTAGTATTAGCGCCTAATGTTAAATTGTTAGTTTGGCTTAAAATAGAGAATTAAAAAATTAACTATACAAAATATACTTTTAAAAGTAATTGTTATTCTTTTAAATTACCCATTTTAATTTTTTATAACATTTTTTTAACAATTTATAAAAAAAATTATTGACTTGTATTTTTTTCTATAAAAATTATATTTAGTATACTTATTTTTAACATATAAATTTTAACATTAAAAAATGAATTATAAAAAAATTAACAATAATTTACTTGTTTTGATAATTTTATTAACAAGTTTCTTATTAGGAGTCTTTTTTACTCTAATCCTAGGTAAATATTTAGATTCTTGATTGTTAAAAACTCAAACAATCTCTACCTGAACTTGAAATTATAGCCTTTGAGAATTAGACTTATCTAAATATAGTGAAGTATATGAATTAATTAATAATGTCTATATTGATATAGATGAAGTTAGTGAAAAAGATTTAATTGATTGATCAATAAATTGATTAGTTGATTGAATTTGAGATAGACATTCTGATTATTTTACGCCTGAAGAATATGTTCAATTTAATGAAAGTTTATCTTGAGATTTTGAATGAATATGAGCTGTTATAGAAATTAATCCATTATGAGTAAGAATACAAAGGTTAATAAAAGGATCACCAGCAATAAAAAATGACCTTAGATCTTGAGATATTTTAATTTCCGCTAATTGAGTAGATTTAGCTTGATTGAGTCTAATTGAAGCAGTAAATAATATAAAATGACCTGCTTGAACAACAGTTGAATTAGAAGTTTTGAGAGAATGACAAAATAATATTATAACAAAACAAATTGTAAGAGATCAAATAAAAATTCCATCAGTTGATTATGAAGAATTAGAAAATAATATTTGATATATTGCACTTAATATGTTTTGACAACAAACTTTTAATGAATTTCAAGAAGCTTTACTTGATTTAAAAAATACCGATTGATTAATTATAGATTTGAGAGATAATTGAGGTTGATATTTACTAAGTGCTGTTGAAATTCTTAGTAAGTTTATTCCAAATTGAAAAGAATTAGTAATTACAAAATACAAAGAACCGTTAAAAAATTATTCATACAAAAGTAATAATTTTTGATATTTATATGAAGGTAAAATAGTTGTTTTAATAAATGAAAATTCAGCTAGTGCTTCCGAAATAGTTGCTTGAGCTCTTAGTGATTATGATAAAGCAATAATTGTTTGAAAAAAATCTTTTTGAAAATGATCAGTTCAAGAACCTTTTGAATTGGATGATTGAAGTATGGTTAAATTAACAATAGCAAAATGGTTTACTCCAAAATGAACAAGTATAGATGAACAATGAATAGAACCTGATATAGAAGTTAGTTTTATAGAAGAAGATTTTGAAAATCAATATGATAGACAAAAAGAAGAAGCAAAATCAGTTTTATTAGACTATATTTCTAAAGATAATTTGAATCTTGTAATAGAAGATTATGAAGATATTCAAGAAAATATTACAAATGAAATACAAACTTGAACTTGATCACAAAATCAAGAATAAATAAATTTATTTATATAAAAATAATAAAATTATGCTAAAAAACACAGATACAGAAATATATGATTTGATACAAAAAGAGACTGATAGACAAGAAAATGAACTTGAACTAATAGCTTCAGAAAATTATGCTTCTCTAGATGTATTAGAAGCAGCTTGAAGTATTTTGTCTAACAAATATAGTGAATGATATCCAGGAAAAAGATATTATGCATGACAAGAAAATATTGATATTATAGAAAATTTGGCTATATCTAGAGCAAAAGAATTATTTTGAGCAGAATATGTTAATGTTCAACCACTATCAGGTAGTCCAGCTAATTTAGCTGTATATTTATGAGTATTGAATCCATGAGATACTATTTTATGACTTAGCCTTGACCAAGGTTGACACTTAAGTCATTGACATCCTTTAAATTTTTCAGGTTTGTTATATAACATAGTTCCATACTTTTTGGATAAAGAAACTGAATTAATAGATATGGACGAAGTAGAAAGATTGGCTATAGAAAATAAACCAAAAATGATTTTAGCTTGATTTTCTGCTTATTCAAGAGATTTAGATTGGAAAAGATTTAGGGAGATTGCTGACAAAGTATGAGCTATTTTGATGGCAGATATAGCACATATTTCTTGACTAATTGCTTGATGAGTTTTGGAAAATCCAGTTCCATATTGTGATATAGTTACAACTACAACTCATAAAACTCTTAGATGACCTAGATGAGCAATAATTATGAGTAAAGAAAAATTTTCTACTCAAATTGCTAGAGCCGTTTTTCCATGAGTACAATGATGACCACATGAAAACCTTATTGCAGCAAAAGCTGTAGCTTTTAAAGAAGCTCTTGATGATAGTTTTAAAATTTATTCTAGACAGGTTGTTGATAATGCAAGATATCTATCCAAAAAATTAAGTGAAGCTTGATTTAAAGTAATATCAAACTGAACAGATAATCATATAATTTTGATAGATGTTTATAAAAGTTTTTGAGTTACTTGAAAAGAAGCAGAATTAGCTTTAGAAAAAGCAGGTCTGTCTACTAATAAAAATATGGTTCCATATGACGTTAGAAAACCTATGGATCCTTCAGGTATAAGAATATGAACTCCAGCTGTAACAACTAGAGGAATGAAAGAATCAGAAATGGATATAATAGCAGAAATTTTTACTAATTCTATAAAGAATTTTTGAGATGATATTTTATTAGAAAAATTAAAACAAGAAACCTTGAATTTATGCAGAAAATTCCCTATTTATAAATAGGGAATTTTCTATTTTAGACAACTTATTTTAATTATTGTCAACTAAAAAAAACTTGATTATTTAAACAAAAAGAATAGATTATAGACATTATTTTTTTATATATGTCTAAAATGTATAATATTACAAGGCAAGAAGCTGCTGATCAATTATGAGTTTCAACTAGAAGTGTTGATAGATATATAAAATCTTGAAAAATTAGATCTCAAAAAGATTGAAAAGTTGTTTATCTTCATTCTTGAGATGTAGAAAATATTTGAAATCCTGATTTATCAAATCAAGAAGTTATTGTTGAAAAACCACAAAATAATAATTATACTTACACAAAATCAACAATAAATAATTCTTCAAAATCTTTAGATTTAGAATCTAATTTTAATAGGAATCCTCTTGATGAGATTTATATTGATCTTAGAAAAGAAATAAAAGATAAAGATTTAGTTATAAAAGAATTATCTATAAGAGTTTGAAGAGCTGAAGAAATTGCAAAAAATTCTGTTTCCTTGATGGACTTTAAAAAATCTCAATTTTTACTTGAAGAATCAAAAAATAGTTTAACTACTTCAATAAGTGAATTGCAAGAAGATAAAGAAAAATTAACTTGAGAATTAAAATATCAAAAAACTAATAATATTATTTTGATAGTTGCATTGGTAGCTTTATTTGCTATTGCTTGAACTATTTTTATTTTAAGTATATAAATATTTGAAAAAAATAAAAAATTGCTTATAAATAATAAGCATTTTTTTGTCCCTATAGTTCAACGGATAGAACAAGCCCCTCCTAAGGGTTAGATGTTGGTTCGATTCCAGCTGGGGATACCATAACATAATAAAAATATATAAGAATAAATAAATAAGACCGGTCTCAACGAGACCGGTCTTATTTATTATCTTTCGTATTTATCTTTTAATTCTTCTAGATTAATATCAAAAACTACTGGTCTTCAATGAGGACAAGTAGCAGAATAATCTTCTACAGCATCATTTAAAAGTTTATTTATTTCAAACAAGTTAAGTTTGTGTCAAAATTTGATTGCAGCTCTACAAGAAGCGTAAGCATATATTTTATTTTTTACTTCAGCAAGAGTATTTGATTTATTAAAATTATATTCTCATATATCATCCAAAATTCATGTAAAAATATTTTTTAATTTTTCTTTTTTTATAAATTCAGGAATTCAATTTAAAATTACAGTATTTCAAGGCATTATTTCAAAATCAAATCACATATCATTAAAAGTGTCTATATTGTCTTTTAAAATATTAGCTTCGTTTGGCGTTAAAACTATGTTTTCAGCTATTAGAAGTCATTGAGTTAAATTATTTTTGTCTGCTTTGGCTATCTTTTCGTATATAATTCTTTCAGCTAATGCATGTTGATCTAAAAATTTTATTCAATCTTGTGTTTCTACTATAATATAAGAATTATGTGCTTGTCATATTATTTTTCACATTTTTGTATAGTGCAAATCATTAGAATTTTCATTTTTATTTTCAATAAATAATCAGCTATTTTTAGAGATTTCTCTATTAAAATTAAATGACTCTTCTATTTTAGTTTGATTAGGATTTGCTTCTATATTTTTGTATGGAGAATATGATTTAAATTTAGTTCATGATCAAGTATAATATTCCTTTTTAGGTTCTATGAAATCATTTTTTTGTAAATTTGTACTACTAGAGTTGCTCAAAAAATCATTTTTTTCAATATTATCTTCATTTATAAGACTAACTTTTTCCAAGCTTTGATTAACAGAATGATAAACTGCTCTAAAAATATTTTTTTCATTTGCAAATCTTACTTCTAATTTTCTAGGATGAACATTTACGTCAACTTGGGTAGGATCAACAATAATATTTAGAATATAAAAAGGAAAAGTT
>JBEPWB010000038.1:0-11337 GCA_041642635.1 bacterium | reverse complement strand
TAGTTTATGAATCATGTTGAACAACAGAAAGTTGAAATACAAAGAATTTTTATACGACATGACAAGTAGAAGCATGAAACACATGTCCAAGTCCAGTAGAATTTACATGTGACGATGGAACATGGATCCATGAAACAGAACAAAAGATAAACTATGAATATGAAAATTGTAGTGTATGAGAAGATACACAAGCACCGACATGATGAAGTGTAAGTATAAATAACTGAGACACATCTACAAGCTCAGAAAATGTAACACTAAATATATCATGTGCTACAGATAATGTAGATAGTACAGTAGAAATGTATGTATCATGAGATATTACATGAACACCAACATGGGAAACATGTACTACAAGTAAAAACGTAACATTAACAAATACAGAATGAACAAAAACTGTATCAGTTAAATTCAGAGATAGTTCAGCTAATGAGAGTTTAGTTGTTAATGATAGTGTAAGTTACATTGATTATTATTCTTGATGAATTAATGTAGGTGGTCAAGATATTGCAAATTGGTGGAATAATCAATCAAATGGTTTAATTTTTATAGGTTCTTCAACATCTTGTCCCATATATAAATTTGAAAAAGTAAATTCTTTTAGTTTTTGATGGACATCTAGTTGTGATGCCTATCGGGCTTTAACCACTAATTCGTACTATTCAAATGATTGCTGAAATAATTGGATTAAGTTAAGTAATTCATGATGTTGATATGTTAATAATATTATAAAGAGCGATACATCAAATAACGGAAGTTGGTATTTATCTATACATCATTGATGACATGGTTGATATTCATGTACAAATAATTCTCAAACAATAAGTAGTTGAAAATTATGTAATCCTTTATGATGATGAGATCATTCAGTATGATATAATTGGTATATGTGGTAGTAATTATAAAATCTATAAAAAAAAGAATCTTTAAAAAACAAGTTTTGTTTATTTTTAACAAAACTTGTTTTTTTTTAAATATCAATATAATCTTTAAGTTAATAAAATTATAATATCTAAAAAAATCAAAAAATGTTAGCAAAAGTTACAGTTATATGAAGACCAAATGTATGAAAATCAAGTTTCTTTAATATGTATACTGGTCATAAAATAGCTATAGTTCACGATGAAGAAGGAACTACAAGAGATATAAGTGAATTTGAATACAAAGATGAAGAAAACGGTCTTACTTATGTTTTGAGTGATTCAGGATGATTAGATTTATCAAACAAAAGTGATGAAATAACAAAAGATATTGCTGAAAGAACTGAAAAAGCAATTCAAACAAGTGACTTATTAATTTGGTTAGTTGAGTATGATAGAATTACTGAATTAGATGAAGAAGTACTAAAAATAGTTAGAAAATTAAAAGTAAAAGATTTAATTATAGTTGCAAACAAAGCAGATAACGAAGCAAAAAAAATGGAAGCTTATTCTATTGCTTGATTTGCTGATAGTTTGGAATTTTTTCCTGTGTCTGTTTCTCATAATGACTGAATCAGAGATATCAAAAATTTTGTTGCAAAATTTTTAACTGAGAAAGGTCTTAATTATAAAGATGAAGAAGTTGATGAAAGTTTTGTAAAATTGGCAATGGTTGGTAGACCAAACGTTGGTAAATCTAGTCTTATCAATGCTATAACTGGTGAAAATAGAGTTATGGTAAAAGATATGAGTTGAACAACTAGAGATTCTATTGATACAAAATTCAAACATTCAGGAAGAGATTTTGTTTTGATTGATACTGCTTGAATTAGAAGATTATCAAAAGTTTGAGTTAGAAATGTAGAAGATTGGTCAGTTATGAGAACTAACAGAGCAATCAAAAGAGCTGATGTTATCGCTGTTATTATTGATGGTATTGACTGAATAGTTCACCAAGATTTATCAATTATTTCAAAAGTTTTAGAAGAAAACAAATGATTAATTATCGTTGTAAATAAATGGGATATGGTTTTATCTAGACCAGGAGTTGACAAAGATAAAATGATGAATAGATATATTGACTATTTAAAATCAAAAGTTGAATTCTTGCCTTGGGTTTCTGTTGTTTTTACTTCAGCTACACAAGAAAAAAGAGTTGATGAAATTCTAGAAAACGCACAAAACATAAAAGATGAAAGATATAAAAGAGTAAAAACTTGAATATTTAATAATTTTATGGAGCAAGTTTTATTAAAACATCCACCTACTGGTAACAAAAAATCACATAATCCAAAAATTTATTATGGATCACAAGTAGATACAAATCCACCAAAATTTGTATTAACTGTTAATAATCCAAATCATTTTCATTTTTCTTATAAAAGATATCTTGAAAATAGAATTAGAGATAATTTTTGATTTTTTGGTACACCACTTATTATTGAGTACAAATGAAGAGGGAAATATAAAGATGTTTCAAAATAATAAAAAAAGAAGATTTTTTAAAATCTTCTTTTTTATTTGTATTAATTTTTTATTCAATGTCATTTTTTTAATAACATAAAATTTAATATTGTTAGAATTATTATGAAAAAAACTAAAATTCATATAGCAATATAAATATTTACATCACTTATTCCCAAAAATGCGTATCTAAGTCAATTAACCATATATAGTATTGGGTTTACCATACTTATTGTTTGCCAAAAAGGTGACAACAATTCAGTAGAATAAAAAACTCAACCAAGATAAATTAACGGAGTAATCACAAATGAAGGAATGATTGCAATATCATCAAATGTTTTAGCATAAATTGCATTTATTAATCATAAGAGAGCAAAAAGTAGGGAACTAAGAACTAAAAATATGAAAAAATAAAAATAATTTACAATATTTATATCAGCCATCAAGGCTCCAGCTATAAAAACTAATCCTCAAACCATTAACGATCTTGTAACTGCTCAAACACAGAATCAAATAAGAATTTTTGTATGACTAATTGGAGAAACAAATAATTCTTCTATAGAATGTTGAAACTTTGAGCCAAAAAAACTAGAACTAGTATTTTGATAACTTGCCATAATTACCGACATCATAAGCAATCATGGAAATATAAAATCTATATAATCAACTCATTCAACTATTGAAATTCTATCTCAAATAAATTTTCAAAAAATAAGTAAATATAAGACAATTGTCACAACTGGTGGTATTAATGTTTGTTTCCAAACTCTTAAAAACCTTTTTATTTCTTTTATTATTAATGTATTTAAATCTCTCATATTATTTTTTTATTATTTTCATAAATAAAGCTTCAAGTCTGTTTGTTTTGTTTCTAAAACTTGAAATTTCTACTTTTTGTTCGCTTAATTCTGCAAAAACATTATTCAAAGTATCTCAAATTTTTACTGTTATTTCAAATTCCATTTCATCAATTTTTTTGTAATGATATTTTTGTTTAAAATCCTGATTTAATAAATTTTCATAATCATTTTTTGCAGTTAAAATAATACTTTCTTCCTGCATTTTTGATAATAAACTTTTAACGGTTGTGTTTTCAAGAATTTTTCAATTATCAAGAATAGCCACTTTTTTACACATGGCTTCAACTTCTTCTAAATAATGTGTCGTCAAAATAATTGTTGTTCAAGTATTGTTTAATTCTGTAATAAATTCCCACATACTTTTTCTCAAATCCACGTCCACTCATGCAGTTGGTTCATCTAAAACTAATATTTTTGGCTTGTGAACTAGCGCTCTAACTATCATTAATCTTCTTTTCATTCCTCAGCTCAATTCTTTTGCTTTGTTATTTCTTTTTTCCCAAATTCATAATTTTTTTAATAATTTTTCTGTTCTTTCTTCAGCTACTTTTTTTTCTATTCCATAATAACCAGCTTGAATTACAGGAATATCTCTTACTTTGGCAAAAGCATCAAAATTGAATTCTTGAGGGACAACTCAGATATAACTTCTAGCTTTTCTAAAATCTTTATCAATATCAACTCAATTAATTTTTACGCTTCAAGAAGTTTTTTTTACAAGATTTGTTAATACATTTATTGCTGTTGTTTTTCATGCCCCATTATGCCCAAGTAAAGCAAAAAAATCTCAATCTTTTATTTCTAAATTTATTGATTTTAAAACCTCTACTCAATCATATTTTTTAATTAAATTTTTTATTTCGATAACATTTTCATTTTTTTTCATTTTTTTTAGTTTAAAAAATTACTGTATAATTTATAGTAGTTTATTATATTAAAAAATCAAATTTTTAATTGCTATTTATTATATTTTCATATTATTATTCTAATATTTTTTATCATATGATATTTATGAGTCTACAAAGAACAGCAACAATTGTTTCATCACTTACTGCTTTTTTACTAATTATGATAAAATTTTTTGTTTGAATATTTTCTTGATCTATAGCCGTATTGTCTAGTGCTATTGATTCCATACTAGATATGTTTGTTTCTATTTTTAATTACTTTGCCATTTATAATTCAGAGAAAAATCCAGATAATAAATTTAATTATGGTAGATGAAAAATAGAAGCTATTGCTTCTCTTTTTGAATGAATAATTATAACATTATCAGGATTATATATATTATATGAATCTATATCAAAAATAATAAATGAAGAAAAAGTATCATATCTATGAATATCTCTTATTGTTATGGTTGTTTCTATTTTAATAACTTTAGCTTTGGTTACTTTTTTAAACTATGTAGCAAAAAAAACTGATAATCTTGTTATAAAATCAGACTCACTTCATTATAAAACTGATCTTTACTCAAATGCTTGAATACTTTTGTGACTTGTTTTATTGTATTTTACACAAATATATTACATTGATTCAATAATATGAATAATTATCGCATTATATATAATTTATTCAGCATATTGATTGATTAAAAAGGGATTTTTACTTCTTTTAGATGTTTCTCTATCAAAAAAAGAAGTTACAAAAATAGAAAATATAATTAAAAAACAAGATAAAGTTAAATCTTTTCATGAACTTAGGACTAGACAGGCAGGGAATATAAAATTTGTTGAAGCTCATATTGTTTTTGATATTGGTATTAAATTGTTAGAAGCTCATAAAATTTCAGATATTATTGAGTATGAAATATCGAAAATAAATAAGGATTATCAACGGATTATAACTTTGCATTTGGATCCATTCGATGATAGTAAATCTGATAATAAAAAACTTCAAAAATAATCTTTACAAAAAAATAAAAAATGATAAAATATTAGCACTTAACTTTAATAAGTGCTATTTTTATTTAAAAATTAACTACAAAAAAATATGTCTACACATAATTTTGAAACTGAAACTTGAAGAATTTTGGAATTATTAACTCACAGTATTTATTCAAATAAAGAAATATTTTTGAGAGAATTGATTTCTAATTCTTCAGATGCAATTGATAAAGCTAGATTAAAATCATTAACTGATCAAAATTATTTATGAGAAGATTCTGATTTTAAAATTATAATTGAATCTGATAAAGAGAAATGAATTATCAAAATTATTGATAATGGTACATGAATGACAAAAGATGAACTAATAAATAATCTTTGAACAATTGCAAAATCGTGAACAAAAGATTTTTTAGAAAAATTACAAAAAGCAAAAGAAGATGCAGAACATAGCTTGATAGGGCAATTTTGAGTAGGTTTTTATAGTGCTTTTATGGTTGCTGACAAAGTAGAAGTAATTACAAAATCAAATGAAGATGAAAAATCATACAAATGGATTAGTGATTGAAAAACTAATTATGACGTAATCGAAGCAGACAAAAAAACTAGATGAACAGAAATAATTTTATACATTGATGAAGCAAATAAAGAATTATTAGAAGATTGGAAAATTAAAGAATTAGTTAAAAAATATTCTAATTATGTTGGTGTTCCAATAATGATGAAAAAATATGATTCAAGAACTGATGAAGAAAAACAAAAAGAACCCAAAGAAATGCCTTTTGAGCAAATAAATGAAACAAAACCAATTTGGAAAAAAGACAAAAAAGATATTACAAAAGAAGAATACAAAGATTTTTATCAAACTTTAAGTAATGATTGGAATGAACCACTTTTCACAATTCATAATAATGTAGAGGGAATTGTTAGTTACAAATCTATTTTGTTTTCTCCAAAAGAAGCAAATTTGTACAAAAATTTATCTGATCCAAATCTAGATTATGGACCAAAGCTTTATGTACAAAATGTTTTGATTTTAGAGAATGCAAAAGAATTAATGCCATTATGGCTTAGATTTGTTTCTTGAGTTGTAGAAACTTCGGATTTACCGCTAAATATTTCTAGAGAAATGTTACAAGATAACTCTACTCTAGAAAAAATTAAAAAATGATTAACAAAAAAAATTATTTGAGAATTAGGTAAAACTCTTAAAAATTCAAGAGAAGATTACCTAAAATTCTGGGAAAATTATTGAAAAGTTTTAAAAGAATGAATTCATTATGAATGGGATACAAAAGAAGATATTGCTGAAGTTTCACTTTTTAAATGAATAAATAATTCTTCTCTAATAACACTGGACGAATATTTAGAAAAAGCTCCAGAAAAAACTATTCCAGTAGAAAAAGAATGAGAAGAAGAAAAAAAGGAAAAAACTATTTATTACATAATTGCAAAATCTACTTCTGAAGCTATGGCAAGTCCATACTTAGCTCAATTCCAAGAAAAAAATATTGATGTTTTAGTTTTAACTGATCCAATTGATTCATTTTTGGTACAAAGTTTTACAGAATATAAATGAGCAAAATTAGTTTCAATAACTAGTAATGATATAGAATTAGAAGAAAAATCTAAGGAAGAAAAAAAGGAAGAAGAAGAAAAACAAAAAGATTTAGAACCACTTTTTGATTATGTAAAAAATACTATTTGAGAATCAAAAATAGAAAAAGTAGTTTTAAATGACAAACTTTGAAAATCACTTTGAGCACTAAAAACTCCAGCTAATTGAATTGATCCACAATTAGAAAAAATGATGAAAGCAATGGGGCAACAAGTTCCAGAACAAAAAAGAATTCTAGAATTAAACCCAAAAAATCCTTTAGTTGACTCAATGAAATGAGAATTTGATAATGATGTAAAATCAGAAAAATTACAAGATATTATAAAATATGCCTACAATCAAGCTATTTTATTAGAATGATGAGAGCTAGATGATATCTGAGAATTTGTAAAATTAACAAACAAATTTGCCTGAAATTACTTAAAATAAAAAAAAGACTAGAATTTTCTAGTCTTTTTTTTATAATGATAATTAGATTTAAATATTTATTATTTTTTATGAGCAAATTCACACAAAAATTATTATTATTACTATTTTTTGTTTTTTCAATTTTGGCTCTATTTTTTGTTTTGATAAAAAATAATTCTAATAATTTTTTGTACAATAATTTTGATAATAATATTTCAACTTATTATAATAAAAATTATCCAGAATTAACTTCTTATAATCATAGTTTTTTTTATACAAAAAATTCAGTTGATGAAATAAGTGACGTATCTATTGAATTGAAACCTTGATATTCTTATGAAGATTCAAGTATAGAATTTTTTGTAACTTCTAATAAGTCATCTATTTTGATGAGCGATATTTTTTATGCAAAAAATAATTCACTAGAAAAACTCGTTTACCTAGATTATATAAAATCATTTTGATTTATTAATTGATATGATTTGTTTCCTAAAGCAAGCGAATTAAAATATTTTTATAATGATAAAAATATTTTATTAGAAAAACAAAATTATTCTTTTGAAAATAATGATGCGAACTTATTGCTTTCAAAATATTTTGTTTTGTCATATATGGATCAAAATTTTGTTTTTAAAAATTGATGATTTTCTAATAAAATAAAAAATGATTTTATTAAAAATTTTGAATTTCTAGATTATGACACTAGGTTAAAATTTTTATTTTATTCATCTGAACTTTGAGAACTAGAAGAGATTTTATCAAAAAATAATTTAGATATTTTTGAATTGATAAAATTCCAAGATTTAAATATAAATCAAGCAACAATTTTTTATTATATTTTGTCTAATAATCCTAAATATTTTGATTTTTGAGATAAAATACTTAATGTTGATTTTTATGAATTAAATTATTTATCACAAATTTTTTATATTTGATATTTGAATAATATTTGAGAAAATTATGATGAATATTACGATTACTTAGAAAACAATTATAATAATAATGATTTATGAATTTGAGAAAAATTCTTAAAACTTCTTGTTTTTAATGATTTACAAAATGAATATAATTCGTATTCTGATTATTCTAGATTTTGGTATAGTATTTGATATATTGTAAATAGAAATGAAGAATTTGAAATATTAGAAAACCAGTTATATTTAACAAAAGAATTTTCACTTGATAGAATCAGTTACGATGATGATGAACAAATAGATTTGAGATTGACAAATTTTGAATGAGACGAATTTTACACAAAAATAATACTTAAACAAAGATAATTTTATGAACTACAATTTTAAAAAAGATTTTCCAATTTTTAAAAATAATCCAGATTTAATATTTTTTGATTCTACTTCAACTAGCCAAAAACCTAGTTACGTTATCGATTGAATAAAATCTTATTTAGAAAATTCTTACTCAAATATTCATAGATGAATGTATGATTTATCTATTGAATCAGAAAATTTATACAAAAAATCAAAACAAATTATTTCTTGAACAATAAATGCTTCTGATTATAAAGAAATAATTTATACTCATAATTCTACTTATGCAATTAATTTATTAGTAACAAGTATCAAAAAAACTTGAATTTTAACCTCTTGAGATAAAGTTCTACTTAGTATAGCTGAACATCACGCGAATATTGTTCCTTGGTTAATTTTGAAAGAAGAGATTTGAATAGAGATAGATTACATTTGAGTTGATGAAAATTATGATTTGGATATTCAGGATTTTGAAAAAAAATATGACTCAAAAACAAAAATAATTTCTTTAACTCATGTATCGAATGTTACAGGACAAATTTTTGATTTACAAAAAATTTGAGAATTAAAAAGAGAAAACACTTTATTTATAGTTGATGCTAGCCAAAGTATTCCACATTTTGAAGTTGATGTAAAATCTCTTAATTGTGATGCTTTATTTTTTACTGGGCACAAAGTTTTTTCAGATAGTTGAGTTTGAGTTCTATGGGCAAAATCTTCTCTATTAAATAATTTGAAACCAAGTTTTTCTTGAGGTGGAGCTATTTGAGATGTTTTTATTGATTCTTATACAACAGCACAAATTCCAGATAAATTCGAACCAGGAACTCCAAATGTTACTTGAGCAGTTTCTATTCTTAGAGCTTTTGAATATGTACAAAGTATCTGAGGTTTTGCAAAAATTCATGAGATTGAAGATGAGTTGGTTGAATATTTTTTAGAAAAATTAAATAATTACAAACAAATACAATTAATTTGAAGTAAAAATTCTAAAAATAGAGTAGGAGTTTTTTCACTTGTTATTTGAGATTTTCATTCTGATGATGTTGCTGAAGTTTTAGCTGAAAATAACATTGCAGTTAGATCGTGAAAACATTGCGCTCATCCTCTTTTGAAATATAAATGAATAAATAATTCTCTTAGAGTTAGTTTTTACATTTATAATGATAAATCTGATATTGATAAATTTTTTGAAGTAATTGATAAAATAATAAGTAAATAAAAAGAAACTTTTTTAAAAGTTTCTTTTTATTTATAAAAATTTTCAAAATTGAATTCTCAAATCATATCATCTCAATATTTTTTTGAATATTTTAGTGAAACAAAAATCATTAATATTCATAATACTAAAAATATAATTACTCTAGAAATAGCATTGTCTAATGAAAACCAAATATCAAATAAAAATACTTTTCACATAACTAAGCTAAGAATATATAATCATGAAGTTCTTAATTTTATTTTTTCTTTTGAAATTCAAATTAGTAAAGAGATTATTCAAATTATTCACCAAAAAATAGTTATTGTAAAAAAGTTTTGAGTTATATCATAAATATATATTGAAAAAATAATTAATGAATAAATTGATAAAACTACATAACTAGCAATTTTTTGATTTAGGTTTTTGTTTATTTTACTAAAAATTACAGCTCAAACAAAAAGTAAAACACTAGTTAAATATTGAAAAATAATAATTATGCTACTAGAATTTTTTTCTAAAAAATTATTTATACTTCAAAAGTCACTAGCTTGAACTAATCAAATTATCGCAAGTATTATTATAAAAAATATCTTTAAAATTTTTGATCAATATTTTGCACTAAAAATTCAAAGTAATATTAATAACATTGAATGAAAAAAATAATCTAATCAATAATAACTTATTGAGTTTTCGCTAATAAAACTTAAAATAGCAAATATATAAACAATATTTACTCAATCAGCAACTACTGATTTTTCTCAAATATTTTTTATATTTGTCATTATTATTCAAACAACTATTGATAGAGGTAATATTGATAAATAGGTTGTTGTTGAAGAATTTTGGATATAAACTAACAATTGTCCTAATCAAATTATTGATATTATTGTTCAAGTTAAAAATAAAAATTTATTATTATTTTTGCTAGAAACATAATAAAACGCACAAGCCTGAGAAATAAAAGATAGCGTTAGAATTATATCGTTATTATAGAAGTAATTTATAAATGAAATGTTTAATATAGTTACAATTATTCATATTTGCATATAAAATATTGTTCATAATTTTTCTGAATTTTTGATATTTTCTCCTGAGTATTTTTTATAAAAAATTATAAGTAATACAATAAATAATATTCAAATACTAAAAATTAATAGACTTATTATTCCATCAGCTAAATTTGTTCAAAAAATTTCAAAAATATTAATTAATGCAAATATTGCAGCTCAAACATATCAGATTGTATAACTTCTTAAAGCTTCTTTTTGTTGAATTAACTTTTTATTAAATATAGGGAACATTAGAGTTACAAATAAACTTATTGTTAATATTGTAGTTTTTAAATATATATTTATATCTTGAAAAACCAAAATCGTTATTGTTAAAAATAATAAAACTGTTGGTAATTCATATAAAAAATTTTTATGTTTTTTTTCAAAATAATAATATGAAAAAATTGTATATAATAAAATAACTGCTCAACAAAGGCTGATTATTAAATTTTTATCTATTAAGAAATTTGGATAAATATTTATTATTATTGCAAAAATAAATAATCAAAGAGTAACTATTAAGTTTCATAATTTTTTATAATTATTTTTTTCTAGAATATAGATAAAAAATCCTCATAAAATAAATGTTGTTAATAATTTTAAAATTCAAATAATTTCTATATTAAAATTAATAAAAAATATACTCGTTAAAGCCATAAA
>JBEPWB010000037.1:0-11438 GCA_041642635.1 bacterium | reverse complement strand
CTCATAAAAACATCGCTTACAATATCTTCAGCAACTTCTCTATTGGATGTTTTCAAATAAACAAACTTATATATCTTATCAATATATCTGTCATAAATCATTCAAAACTTTGAAAGATCTCAAGATATACACTTTTCCATTATTTTTAAATCCTCCATACTTATAACGATAAAATCAAAAATTAGTGACAAAAAACTAATAACATGATTATATGTTATTAGTTTTTTTATTTTTATCAATACTAATGATGATAATTAGTTCATTTTTTTATACAAAAGCTTCTATATATTTGCTCATAAAGCATCATTATAGCTTGTGAGTGAGGAAAAGTCATAGGAGAAAAAGAAACTTTTTTGTCAATATTCTTCCCTATAATATCATAATCAACTCAGTATGCTCCTCAAATAACAAAATTTATATCAGAAAATTCTGCCTGTTTTTTTTCAACTAATTCAAAAAATTCTAGAGTATCTAAATATTGCGAATCAATATAAAGTAAAACATTATATCATTTTGTTTTTTGTAAATATAAATCCAAAATTTTTGATTCTTCATCAATTATTTCATTAGTATTTTTTCTCTTGCTTGGTTTTAGTTTTATTAATTCAACATTTTTTCAAAGTCTTTTTTGAAATTCTTTTATAGGTTCATCATAGTGTTTAAAACTATCAACAAAACTTATTATTTTTATCATATTAAAATTTAATAATTTCTACTTCTTTTCCTAATTCAATTAATTCATAACCTCAATTTTCAATAGTTTTTGGAGAAACAACTATTCTATTTGGTATTCAAAATAATTCACAATCTCAGGCTTTTTGACCAAATCAAACTTTTTTATTCATTCTATCATCAAGTATAACTTCAAATCATTTTTTTTCTAAATCTGCTGCTAGATTTTCAGCTTTTTCTAAATTTTCTTCTCAAATAACTATTATATAATAATCAGCTGGAGCAAGATTTTTTGGCCAATTAATTCATTTTTCACTCATAAAATATTCAGCAATAACTCACATCAATCTACTTATTCAAATACCGTAACATCACATTTTTGCAATTGTTTCAGAATTATTTTCAGTTGTCATTTTTACATCAAATGGTTCAGTAAATTTTGTTTCAAGTGCAAAAATATTTCAAACTTCTGAAGCTTGTTTTATTTCATGATTTTTTGAAGAACAATTTGTACAAACAAATCCGTTTTCTAAGTCTACAATCTCTTCATTATGAGAAGTTCAACAAACTGAACAAATATAAATATCATCTTCTCAAATTGGTAAAACAGTTTGAAATTCGTGAGAATATTTATCAGTAAAGGAACCTCAGTCAGCAAGAGTTATATGAGTGTCTTTTCAAAGTCAAAGTCTATTAAAAATTTTCATATAAACATCTTTCATTCCTTCATAATATGGAATAAAATCTTCATCATCAATATGAAAACTATAAGCATCTTTCATCAAAAATTCTCTTCATCTTAAAAGTCATGATTTTGCTCTTTTTTCGTTTCTGTATTTAGTTTGAATTTGATAAACTCAAGCTCAAGAATCTTTGTAAGAATTAATAAACTCTTTCATTAGTGGAACGACTACTTCTTCGTGAGTTGGGTTTAATCTATAAAATTTATCTCCCCAAGTCGCAGTTTTAAAATATTCATCAATATCTGCTCTTCCTGTTTTTTCCCAAACATCCATTGGTGACAATCAGCTCATCAATATTTCTGATGATCAATAAGCATTCATTTCCTCTCTTACTATATTTTCTATCTTTCTAAGAACTCTTAATCAAAGAGTTGTATAATTATAAACTCAAGCCATAGTTTGTCTAATAAAACCTGCTTGAAGCAAAAGTGAAGTTGATAAATTATCACTTACTTTTGGTTTTGATTTTAATGTTTTAAATGGAAAATTTGATAATCTTAACATAGTTAATTCAATTAAAAAAGTATTATATATGTAATTTATACACATATAATACTTTGTCAATTGTAAAGTTATTTATTTATGATATTTCAAACTTGTTTTCTTTGGTCTTCTAAGTAAGTAACATATTTATCAAATTCGTTTGAAAATCATTCTTCTTCCAAATTTTCTGGAGCTTCATTTATTTCGTTTATTTTTCACATAGAAAAAATAATATTAAAATATAAATATATATTAATATTGTATCACAAAAAAACAAAAAAACAAATTTGACATACTACTTTATTTAATTATAAATAACAATACTCGTGATTAAGCGAGTAAAAACCACAATAAGGGGTAATATATGCGAAAATCTACTTTTTTGCAAATGAATGCTACGTCAATCGCTTCTATCTTGGCAGTTGACGCCCGGTTTCATGAACCGATTGAAAAGTTCAAACAACTGGATGAACAAATCCGGTTGCAAGGCCCATATTCTTCTCAAAACAAAAAGCTGAAAGCACAAAAGTGCCAGCTGAAAAAACAAATCCAGACTCGGATTAACGAGTTTGAGAAGAATACTGGCCAAGAAATAACTCAGGAAATTCCGGCTCAGGCAAAAACACCGAAAGCTAGTGAAGATCTGAGAAAAGTAGCCTAGAGCTACTCCAAAACAGGACGAAAATTTCGTCCTGTTTTTACTTTATTTAAAGCAAATTAGCACTCAACTCAAAAAAGTGCTAAAAAAGTTTTGACAGATATAAAAAAATTGTTAATATGCTTGTAAGTCATAAAAATGACTACGAAAAATTACAAAATTTAAAACTTAATTTTTTTATATATGTGAAAAATTATTTGAATCGACTTAGGTACAACAAATTCTTGTGTTGCCTTTATGGAATGAGGTGAAGCTAAAGTAATTCAAAATGCTGAATGAAATAGAACTACACCATCAATTGTTGCTCACAAAGATGGAAGTATTATTGTTTGAACTTCTGCTAAAAGACAAGCAATAACTAATCCTGCTGGTACAATTTTTTCTGCTAAAAGATTTATTGGTAGAAAATTTGATGAAGTTACTGAAGAAATAAAAAACGTTCCTTATGACGTTGTAAAATGAAAAAATGGTGAAGCTTTAATAAAATTTGACGGTAAAGAAGTTAGACCAGAAGAAATTGGAGCTCACGTTTTAATGAAAATAAAAGCTGATGCTGAAAAATTTTTGGGGTCAGAAGTAAAAGAAGCAGTAATTACTGTTCCAGCTTATTTTAATGATGACCAAAGACAAGCTACAATTAATGCTTGAAAAATTGCATGATTAGAAGTAAAAAGAATTGTTAATGAACCTACTGCTGCTGCATTATCATACGGTGCTTGAAAAGGTAAAAATGAAAAAATTGCAGTTTATGACCTATGAGGTGGTACTTTTGATATTTCTATCTTAGAATTATCTGAAGAATGAACTTTTGAAGTTTTATCTACAAATGGTGATACTCACCTATGATGAGATGATTTTGACCAAAAAATTACAAAATATATTATTGAAGAATTTCATAAAGATCAAGGAATTGATTTATGGAATGATCCAATGGCTTTACAAAGAGTTAGAGACGAAGCTGAAAAAGCTAAAAAAGAATTATCAAGTACTACAAGTTATGACATAAATCTTCCTTATATTACTGTTGATTCTAGTGGTCCAAAAAACTTAATGATGACTATTTCTAGAGCAAAATTTGAAGAATTAATTTGAGATTTAGTAGAAAAAAGTTTAGAACCATGTAGAAAAGTTTTAGAAGATGCTGGATTAAAAGCTAGTGACTTAAACCAAATATTACTTGTTTGAGGTTCAACTAGAGTTCCAATGGTTCAACAAAAAGTAGAAGCATTTTTTGGTAAAAAACCAAACGCTTCAGTAAATCCTGATGAAGCAGTTGCACTTTGAGCTGCAGTTCAAGCTGGTATTATTTGAGGTGATGTTACAGATGTATTATTACTAGATGTTACACCATTAACTCTATGAATAGAAACAATGGGTGGAATAAGAACTCCAATGATAACTAGAAATACTACTATTCCTGCAAACAAAACTGAAACTTTCTCAACTGCTGTTGATAACCAACCAAGTGTTGAAATTCACGTTTTACAATGAGAAAGAGAAATGGCCGCAGATAACAAATCATTAGGTAAATTTGTACTTGATGGAATTGCTCCTGCTCCAAGATGAGTTCCTCAAATTGAAGTAAGTTTTGATATCGATGCTAACTGAGTACTAAAAGTTACAGCAAAAGATAAATGAACAGGAAAAGAACAACACATTACAATCCAAGGTTCAACTGGTATGGACGAATCTGAAGTTGATGCATTAGTAAAAGAAGCTGAAGCTAAAAAAGAAGAAGACAAAAAGAAAAAAGAAGCAGTTGATGCTAGAAATAATGCAGATTCTTGAGTTGCACAAGCTGAAAAAATGATAAAAGATAACGCTGACAAAATAGAAGAAGATGATAAAAAATCAGTAGAAGAAAAAATTGCAAAAGTAAAAGAAGTTTTAGAAAAAACTGACGCTACAAAAGAAGAATTAGAAACTCCTACAAAAGAATTAACTGATGAATTAATGAAAGTAGGACAAAAACTATATTCTCAACCAGGAGCTGAAAATGAAGCTAGTTCTTGAGAAGAAAATACAGAAAACAAAAATGATGATGATGTACAAGATGCTGATGTTGAAAATGATTGAGATAATAAAACTAGAGTTTAGTTAAAAAAAATGTTAAGAATTTTATTCTTAACATTTTTTGTTTAATATTTTTCAATTATTTATAGAATCTTTTAATAATTCTTCTTCACTATCATATATTTTTAAATATTTTTTTGATAAATTTTGCCAAGAAGAATCTGTTTCACAATAATATAAATATGCAGAATGATAACTAGAAGTGTAAAATTTGTAATTATTATTTGTAGTTTTTTCTTCTAAATTTTCTCACCAAATTCAGAGATTATTTTGTTTTGCAAATTGCTCATATAACAAAAACTCATCTCTATATTTATAATTTTTATTATAAGTATACTCACTAGCATATCAAACTCTAATCATTTCTCAATTAAGATTTTTTCAATCTACAAAAACATATCATAATAATCTATAGTATTTGTCATACTTTCACTGAGAATCGTCAAATTCTAGGTAAATTTTTTGATTATTTCAGATTAATTCTTCTAGTTTATTTTTTGCACGATTTCAAAATTCTTCAACATATCAATATCTTGTAGTGCTATTTTCTGGCGCGTCTAATCAGATCATTCTGACATTTTTTTCTTGTCATTCAAAAATTATTTTTATAGTATCGCCGTCAATTACGCGAACTAAATCATAAGAATTTTTTAAATAATTATTAGAAATATGATAAGAAATTTGTGATAATAAATAATTTATTCTTGTATTTGTAGAATAATTATCTATTAATAAATTTATCTTTTCATCAAGAACTTCAATTTTTTCTGGGTTAACTTTTTCTAATAATGAGTAAAATTTATCAAGAAAATTTTTGTCATAATTAGTCAATTCATAAGCAAAGGTATTTGAAAAAACGAGAAAAAATATCAAAAAAATTTTTAAAATATGTTTCATAATTTATTTTAGTTTACAAGATTCTAAGTTTTTATAAGTTGAATAATTGGCGTAAAGTAAGAAAAAAATTGATAATATTTTTAATTCTAATCATTCATAAGGAAAAACACTTATTACTCAAGCAAGTCAAGCATAAGATGCTAGAGTAATACTACAAGCTGGACAACCTGCTACCAAAACTCATAAAACTCAACCAAAAAATCATGTTGTTTTAGCTCAAGGAGAACTAAAAAATTTTATCTTGTAAAGTGTTCAAGCTAGAAATAATCAAAAAATTATTCAAATTAAAATAGTCAAAATTATTTCAATAACAAAGAATTTAAATCATAAATTATTGATAATTAATTCGCTATCCATAAATACAAACATTGGAATTAATATAATCAAATTTCAAATTATAAATCACAATATTCATACTTTAGTTTTTAAAGTTTTTAGTATATTTTGTAACATATAATTAGTTCATTAATTCTTGTAAAGTATCCTCAAAGTTAGAATACGGAGCAGCTCATTTAACTGTTAAATATTCTCAAGTTTCATTATCAACAATCGCAACTCATGGAGTTCCTGAAAGTCAAAGAGTATTTCATTCTTCAATACTCATAGCCAAAACTTGGTCAAACTCACTAGATTCAACACAAGATTCAAATTCCTCAACGTCAATTGATAAATCTTGAATTATTCAAGAAGAAATATCAGGCAGGCTAGAATAATCATTTGTAAATATTCAATCGTGAACAGCATAAAAAGAATCTCATCAACCCAAATCTCAAGCACATAAAGTAGCTTTTGCTTTCATTTCTGAATTTGCTCAACCAATAACTGGACGGTTTACATAAGCGTAATTTAATTCATCTGGATAATTTTCAAGTAATTGTTCAATAACTCAAGATTCATAAAATCTATTACAATATGGACAATTAAAGTCACTATGTTCATAAACTGTATATCTAGCATTTTCAGCTCAAACAAAATATTTTTGTCAGAATAAACTGGTATATTCTTCTCAAAAATCATCTGGGGAATTTTGATCTAAACTAACTCAAAGCTGAGATTCAACTTCTTTTTTTAGTTGATCCATTGAAATATCTCAAAATTGAGATTGAATTTCAGCAGCTTGAATATACATTGCTTTTTCATAATTATCTTTTCAGCCATAAGCAGAATATTCACTATTCATATACAAATTATGAGTTTGAATAGGAACATAATAAGACACAAATCAAGAACTAAACGCAGTAAAAATGAAAAAAACCAAAACAATAGAAATGATATTTTTATTATTCATTATATTAAATTTAAAAATTAAAAATTAAGTGTATTTTTAATTTTTTAAGTATTTGATTTTATAATTCAGACTAAATTATGATAATAATTAGAGACATAAAGTAATTTTTCAGTATCTGAGTTTTTAAAATATTTGTAATAAACATTAAAAGTAATTAAATATTTTTTTGGTGAATCAAAATCTAAAAATTTTAATTTTAAATCATATAAAACTTCTTCGTCTTTACTACTAGCACTGAAAATATTATAATTACTTTTATTTTCGTTATGATTAGAACATTTCTGAGTCAAAATAGTTGCAAAATCATATTTTGGAATATTTTGATTAGAAGATTCCACAAAGCCAAAAAGTGCTAAACAATTAATGTTTAGCATCAAAGCAGTTAAAACAAATAATTTTGAAAATAATCTTAAAATCAAGAAATTATTATTATAAAATATCTATATCCATAATAACTATTAAAT
The DNA here is from genome assembly GCA_041642635.1 of bacterium. Lineage (GTDB taxonomy): Bacteria > Patescibacteriota > Gracilibacteria > BD1-5 > UBA6164 > JAAZVM01. The sequence continues at coordinate 4,160 of JBEPWB010000037.1, read as the reverse complement.
TTTAAAATCAAGAAAAAAGCGCAAATTTATTTGCGCTTAAAAGTTTTCAAAAACTTACACCTGTATTAATTCTCAAAAAAAAGTTATAATAATTTTTCTTTTTTAGATTAACACTTTTGACACCATAATGTGGGCCGACAAAATGATAAACTTTTGATAAAATATTAGATAATAAATAAGTAGTATGGAGTCCTGATAAATAACTAGATTGGCTTTTAACCTTTGAAGCACCTTTTATAATAAGATGCATTTCAATTATTTTTTTAATAACTTCTTTTTCGTAATCTGTTTTTAGTTCCTGCATAATGCTTTGAATATTATTTTTTCTGATATTTTTCAAAACTTTAACACAAGAAGTTTTTACTATTATTTCGCCGTTGCAAAATATAAAAACCAAACTAGGAACATCTTCAAAAAATCCCCCTTTAGAGATAGCTACAAAAAAATTACCCTCAGAGTCAATTCCAAACCCATCTTCAGGAATACCTACTTTTTCAAAATCTAACGTAATAATTTTAAACATGTCAAACTCCTTTATTCTTTTTGACTAGTAATATTTTATTATTAATAAAAAATAAATCAAATATTTTTTAAAAAATTATATTTTTCTCCAAAAATAACATTTTTCTCATCAATTATAAAGTTTTCTTTTTTTGTATGTTCATTTTTTTATTAAATTATCAAATTCCATATAACTTGAAATTATTCAACCGTTTAAATTTTCATTAACTCTAAAAATTTTATCAATATTATTGTATAGAGATTTTAAATTTTCATCTTGCAATCTTTCTCAATATGGCGGATTTGAAACCAAAGTTCATTCAATATTTTTTTCTAAATATTCTCTAAAATCTTTTGCTTCAAAATTTATTTCTCAAGCAACTCATGCTTTTCTAGCATTTTCTTGGCATAATTCAATCATTTCTGGATCAATATCACTTGCTCTTATTGTATATTCTCAAGAATAGGTTTTTGTTTTTGCTAGAGATTTTTCAGCTTCAAATAATTCTGTACTCACAAGTCATAATTTTTCAAAAGCAAAACGTCTATTTAATCACGGAGCCATATTTTTTGCAATCATAAGCGCTTCTATTGCAATAGTTCAACTACCACAAAAAACATCATAAAATGGTTCCCTAAATTTCCAACCTGATAACAAAACAAGCGCTGCAGCAAGTGATTCTTTTATTGGAGCTTCTCAAGCGCTTTGTCTATATCATCTCATATGAAGCGCGTTTCAAGATGTGTTTAAAAGTACTCTTAATTTGTTATCTATTAACAAAATTTGTACTTCTAATTTTTCAAGATTTGAGTCTTCATTCACAGTTCAATTTTCTCAAACTCTAGAATTAATTATTGCTTTTTTACTGATACTTTGAATAGTTCTTTCAGCAAAAAGATCACTTCTAATTGAGCTAGATTTTACAACTATTGGAAAATCTTTTTTGAAATATTTTTTCCAAGAAATATTTTTTACAACATCAAACAAACTATCAAAATCTTTTATATTTTGTTCTTCTGCTAATAAAATATACATTTTGTTCCCGACTCTTGACCAAAGATTTATTTTTGGAATTAATTCAATTCAACCTGAAAAAGTTATAAGCCTATCAATTGTTTCCTCGATAACTCAACCTTGTCTTTCTATTTCTTTTTTTGCTATACTTTCTACTCCAGCGATTGTTGATAATACAAACTTCATTTTTTATTTTTTTATTTAATAATTAATTTTATTATAAATAATATATTCTCAAAAGCAATAAAACTAATTATAGAATTATTTTATGAAAAAAATTTTTGAAAAAAAATAACTAATAACTATAATAAGTAAATTAATTATCTAACTATTTTTCTTATGAATATCTTAAAATATTTTTTGATAATTTTGACAGTTTTTATTTTTGTTTGATGCGATTTTAATCAAAATTGAAATTCTTGAGAAAATGAAAATAACAATAACTCTCAAGAAGAAAATAATTTTTCACAATCAGGAAGTTTTAGCAAAAATGAAGACTGAAATTACACTGGAGAATTAAAAATCAAATGATTTGCAGAATCAACACAAAAAAAAGAAGCTTTTTGTGAAGAAAATTGTGAAAATTTTACATACTTATTTTTTAATATTTTGGACTCAAATGACCAGGATTTGGATAATTTTTTGAGTGAAAATAATTGATCATATTTTGTTGAAGAAGACAGAATCTGAATTGGTTGTAAGACTGAAGAAAATACAATTAATTATTACAACGAATCTGATGAAAACTGATTACAAGAATATGAGTTAAACTCAGAATTATCACAAAAAATTATTAATTCTAGTAAAAATTCACCAGTAACTCTTTCACTAAATATGCCTCTTTTATCGATGTGAAGTGGAGCACCGACTTGTTATTCATATTTTGAAATTATTCAAGAATAAAAAAAGCTTAGATTTTTCTAAGCTTTTTTCCTGCACATAAAATATACTCTCTCGCTTTCAGCTGTAACTTCTCAGTAATGAAAATCTACTTTTTCAACAACTTCAAATCAAATATTAGAAAATTCTTTTTCTATTTTTGATATTGCAAAAGAATTTTCTTTTACAACTTCTTTTGTAAGGTGAAAATTTTCTCCATTTTCTTGGCTAAAAATTTTTATTAACCATTCATAATAATTTGATTTTTTAAACATTTCCAAACAAACAACATCTTCTCAAAATGTGTAAAACTGAGCAAAATCACGAGTAATACTTTCAAACTCAAAAAGAGTATTTATATCAAAAACAAAAAGTCAGTTTTCGTTCAAATGATTGTAAGTGTTTTCAAAAAATTTTGTCCAATCTTCAAATTTTAATAAATGACAGATAGAATTATAATTACACAAAATTACGTCATATTTTTTGCCAAAATTATAATTAGTCATATCTCAATGAAAAACATTTTTTTCTCAGATTTTTTCTCATGCTTTTTTTAAAGCTTTGTCATTAATATCAAAACCTTGGATTTTGTATCATCTTTTTTGTAATTCTTCAGCTACAGTTCCAGTTCAACAAGCTGCTTCTAGTATTGTTTTTGCTTCTGGAAAATATTCATTTATACAATCTTCAATCAAAAATTCTACCTCATCTTCTAGCGGAGAATTTATTCATCTAACTATTTCATCGTAATAATCCAAAAATTTGTTATATGTATCCATAAAAATTTATTTTTTTTAAATAATCAATAAAGTCTTTAAAATAGCCAACCGAATTTAACAATAACTAAAAAGTTCTTAGGTTTTCAGTTAGTTATTAGTAATTATTATCAACCAATACAATATCTACTTCTTTATACATCTGACAGATAATGTATGGTCTATAATAGCTGCTGAACGATGAACACCATCACTATACCGACTCAAAAGCCTACGAAATGCTCCATTACTTCCATCAGTATTACTAGACCATAGATGAGCATGACTACCCAGATCATAAAAAGTAGGACCATTAATACGACGAATACCCGACAAGGGTAATTTTAAAGCATTTGCTAAATTATTTGTAATATCTTTTGATGAATTACTATGTCATTTCCAACCTACTCATGTATTTTCACATTGCCATCAAGTAGTCGGTGAAGCTGATGAACCACTGCATGATTGTCACGCTAAATTATTAATTAGTATTGTCCACTCTTCATCTGATGGTAATCTCCATCATTCTGGACATGCAGTATTTAAAGCATTTGTATGTGTATATAATTTTCACCATATTGTATCAAACTCACTATCTCAATTTACATTTACTCAAGATGGTTGTTTTTTATCAAAGTATGGTTTTGCTGATGAATTACTTGATAAAATTAAGCTTCAAAATATGCATTCACTATTATCGTTACCAACTTTATTATCATACCCCTGACATCAGTAATTATCAGCTAATTCTCAACCTTCTCAATACTCTATTCAATTTCATAATGTAGAATTACATCATGCCCATGTTTGATTTCATATTGTTATATCTTCTATTTTACAGTTTGGATCTTCTGCTCTCCATCATTTTAAAAATTCTCATGAGTTTATTTGATTTAATAATATCTTTCATGATGAAGTTTCTTCATTATTTTCTTTTGTAAATACTGGAATATATTCCGTATTATCAGTTGATAAGTCTATAACTCAACTAGAAGTTTCTTGGATTGGTG
>JBEPWB010000036.1:0-11449 GCA_041642635.1 bacterium | reverse complement strand
TATCTTTGTTTAACTCAGTATCAATTAAATTTTCATCATATTTTGGAAAATCAGCCAAATGTACAGATTGTTCACCAGTTAAATTTTTGTAAATATATTCACTTACAAAAGGCATAAATGGAGCTATTATTTTTGTAACTTCTAACAAAGTAAAATATAGAGTTTCGTATGCTTCTAGTTTGTCACCGTCATTTTCAGTTTTCCAGAATCTTTTTCTAGATCTTCTTATGTACCAATTAGTCAAATTATCCATAAATTTTACTATTGGTTTTGCAGCTTCGTTCAGTTTGTATTCTTCAAAACCTTTTCAAACTTCTTTTGTTAATTCGTTTAGCTCTGAAATTAGCCATTTATCTAAGTTATTAGATAAATTATTTTTATCCAATCCTGCAGGTGAAAAATTATCAATATTAGCATAAGTTGTAAAAAAACTATAAGTATTCCAAAAAGGTAAAATCACTTTTTTGATTACTTCTTCAACTCATGATTCCATAAATCTCAAATCTTGCGCTTCAACTACTGGAGAATTCATCAAATAAAATCTCATCGCATCAGCTCAATATTTATCAAAAATTAATTGTGGATCTGGATAATTTTGTTTTGATTTTGACATTTTGTGACCATCTTCTGCTAAAACTATTCAGTTAACTATTACATTTTTCATTGGAGCAACATCATAAAGAGCAACTCAAAGAATTATAAGAGTATAAAACCAACCTCTAGTTTGGTCAAGTCATTCAGCTATAAAATCAGCTGGAAATTTGAAATCTTCTTGTCATTCAAAAGGGAAGTGTTTGCTAGCATATGGCATAGAACCACTTTCAAACCAACAATCTAAAACTTCAGGAATTCTTTTTAAAGTATTACCAGTTTTTGGATTTTTTATTAGAATATCATCTACAAAATGTTTGTGTAAATCTACTTCTTCTCCAGTTTTTGTATAAATATATTTAGAATCTTTTATCTCTATATCTCCAAAATCTTTGTTTAGCTCATATAATTCTTTTATAGAACCAATACAAACTTCTTCAGTTTTGTCTTCATTTTGCCAAACAGGAATAGCAGATCCCCAATATCTATTTCTAGAAATATTCCAATCTTTTGCTCATTCTAACCATTTTCACATTCTACCATTTTTTATTTCGTCTGGTACCCAATTTATATTTTGGTTACTAGTTATCATTTTTTCTTTTATTGCAGTTACATCAACATACCAAGCGCTAATTGCCCTATAAATTAATGGAACTCAACTTCTCCAGCAATGTGGATAAGAGTGATTTATAGTAGATATTTTTACAACTACTCATTTTTCTTTTAAATCATTAAGTGCTTTTTCGTTATAATCAAAAACCCAGATTCAGTTATCATTTAATAAATTACAAGTTTTTCAAGCATCATTTATATGATAAACAAAACCAAGATCATTTTCTTGTCAGATTTGGTAATCATCTTCTCAATAAGCTGGAGCCATATGAACTATACCAGTACCAGATTCAGTTGTTACATGATGACCTAATACAACGCTAAAAGCATTTTTACCAAGACTTATTTCTTTTGGTAATAATCATGCTTCCATTCAAACTATAAAGTCATCAAAAATAGGTTCATATTTTATTCATACTAAACATTTACCTTTGTATTCTCTGATTAAAGTATACTCATCTGTTCCCGAGACCGGTCTCTCATCTAGACCGGTCTCATTTTTAGGTTGTTTATAATAATCTTTTATTCTATCACTTGCCAAAACATAAGTTTCTCAAGTTTTTTTATCAAGTATTTCACTGTAATCCAAATCTGCACCAACTGCTAATCAAAGATTTGCTACCAAAGTCCAAGGAGTTGTAGTCCAAGCAAGCAAGTATTTTCTTTCGTTTCATTTTACTCTGAATTTTACAGTTACAGTTTTGTCTTGTTTGTCTTTATATCATTGATTTACTTCAAAGTTAGAAAGGGGAGTAGCCATTCAAACACTGTATGGAACAACTCTGTAACCTTCATAAATTAATCATTTTTTATAAAGTTCTTTAAAAACCCACCAAACAGATTCCATAAAATCTGTATCCATAGTTTTATAATCGTTCTCCATATCTACCCATCTTCACATTCTTTTTACTGTTTTTTCCCAAACATCAACATATCAAAAAACATTTTTTCTACATTCTTCATTAAAAGCAAAAACTCAAACTCTTTCTTCTAGATCTTCTTTTCAAGTAATATCTAACTTTTTCTCAACAATATTTTCAATCGGTAACCCATGAGTATCCCAACCAAATTTTCTCTCAACTTTTTTTCAAGCCATAGTTTGGTATCTAGGAATAACATCTTTTATTGTCCCAGCCAAAATATGACCGTAATGCGGAGTCCCAGTTGCAAATGGAGGACCATCATAAAAATTAAATTCCTCACTTCATTCTCTGTTCTCAACAGATTTTTCAAATATTTTTTCTTCATCCCAAAATTTTATCATTTCTTCTTCCAGTTTTGGAAAAGATTGTTTTTGGTTTACTTGTTTAAATTTCATAGGTTTATTTGTTGGTTATTTGTTACAAAAAATTAATAAATTTTTATTAGTAGTTATTGGATTTTTTACTCATTTTGAGTATTTTTCATCATAAGGATTTTCTCACCATTTATTCATGGTATATCATGCTATCATTTCTCTTTCTGAATAAATAGATTCTGATAATTTACATATTATTTCGTCATATAATTTATTATATGTTTCTTCAGGCTTTTTATCTATTTTTTTTATTAATTCATTTTCCTTTAAAATTATTCATTCTATTTGTTTTTCTAAATTATTTATTTTATTTTCTAATTCTTTAATTTTTTCAGTATCTTCTGGATTTGAACAAGAACTTATTATAAACAACATTGAAATTATTAATATTATTTTTTTCATAATTTTTTAATTAATTACTATTTTTTAATTATTTTCTTAAAACATCCATGGGGTCTTAGGGGTTGAGATAGTGATTACTTCTCGTAAGTAACAGAATTTTACCAGCTAGTTCGAAAACCCCTAAAAGTTTTGTTACTTTTAATTATAAAAGTAAGAGAGTAAAATTTATTTCACTAAATATTATTATTTCACTAAATACCATTATTTAATTAAATATTTTATTCTAATGAATTATTATATCTGTACTTTTCATATGAAAAGTACCAATAATACTCAAGGGTTCGAACTTTCGCTCACAATCTGCAACGTTTTTTCTTTCGATTCAATGGCGAAATCTCACCCTTAAGAATCCCATTGATACACATCGAAGATAATTTTTAAATTTTAATTATAAATTTTTTCAAAAATTCTTAATCAATCGTACCTAAAATAATCTTTTTAATTTCTATACATTTTTTTAAAAATTCTTCTTTTTCTTTAATTTTATCTCTGTATTTTTCTAATTGATATTCATATCTTAAGTCATTTTTTATTATATCGTTAATAATACTTCTGTATTCTATCATTAAATCATTTATTCTATTTATTTCGTGATTTATTTTTTCAAGTCAATCTTCTTTTTCTTCTAATAATAAACTTTCTATATATTTCATTTTTAATAATTATTCATTATTTCATAAATCTCAAGATTTTGATTTCTAGCACAAACCATAACTTTTCAAGCACTTTGGTCATAAGTACTAAATAATCATAATTCTTTTCTAAATTTTTCAATTATTTGATTTACTTCATTTTCAGTTTTAGAGCTTGAAATAATTTCTAGCTCGTATCTTTTTCAGTACTGAAAACTATCTATATCAATATTTATTTTTTCTCAATCAATAGTATATGAATATTTTTCTCTAGTTGTTTCTACGAAAATTACTCAAATTGTTTCGTCAATTGTTATTCAAAAATTGTTTTGTAAAATTTCATCTATTTCATCATCTCAAATTATTTCTTTTGAAATAACTATTCAAGTATTTTTGTCCAGTGAAGAAATTTTAAGCTCATAAATTCAGTCTCTAAGTCTCAAAAAATAGTTATTTTTGAATAGAATATAATCACTATTATCTAAATAATAATCTTTTATTTCTTGGGTAGATTCATATTTACAATTTTTAACTATTTGTTCGTAATCATTTTTATTAAAAGAATACTTTTTTTCTATTTCTGTAATCATTTTTTTTAGTTAAGAATTTTTAAAATTTTATCAATATTTTTTACTGATGAAATTTCGTATTTATCTATTTCTTCATCTCAAATATGTATAAAATCTATTCAAGCTTGCTCTGCAAAAAATCTATCAGAATCTCAATCTCATACATAAGTTGCTTTTTTGTAAAAATTTTCATCCTGAGTATATTCCTTAAATATTTGAATATGTTCATTTCATTTTGGAATTTTTTCACTTCAATAAACTAGTTCAAAATCTTCATAAATTCATCATTGTTTTAAATATTTTACTGCAGCTTCCGTAGAGTTACCGGTCGATAAAAATAGACTGTAGTCTTTTTTTAATTCTTTTATTTTGTCAATAACTCATTCAAAAAATGTAGCGTCATTTTCTAATATAAGATCATAAATTTCATCTCTAATTTTTTCGTAATTAACTTTTACATCGTTATCAAAAATTGTTTTTAATTGTTCAATCAAAGGCATTCATTGAGTTGTTGTCATTATATATTTTACTTTGTCTTTTTCGCAGTTGTAAATATTTGTCAAATGTTCAACAATTATTTTAATGCTATCATTTTTACTTTTTATAAGAGTTCAATCCATATCAAAAATAATATATTTTTTCATATTTTAATTTTTAAAATTAATAATTAATTCCAGTGCTTCTACTCTATATTCTTCATCTCAAAGCTCCAAATAAAGAGTAGCTTCTTGTAAAATATCATCAATCTTTTCTATATCTTGATCGGGTAATCCCATTGTGTATATAGCTTCCAAAATAAAATCAATATTTTCTTTATTGTTTTCTAATAAGCTAGTTTCTAACTTTGATAAAAAATTATTGTATAACTCTGTTTTTTTCATATTTTTTGTTTTATTCAAAATAAAAAAAGCATAAAAAATTTAATCTTTTTCTTATAAAAAAGATATTTTTTATGCTTTCGGTCCTTTTAGATAAAGGAAGTTACCACCTAAAGCTAGTTCTTGATTTTATATTTTTTACGAGATTTTTCGTTCTCGGGAAATTCTACTAGGATTTTTATTAAATCTTTTCTTTTTCCAGCTCGTGGTTGATATCCACTCTAATGCTTTTGTTACATATAAAATTTAACTATTTTTTACGATTTGTAAAGAAAAAAAGTAATAACTTTTTATTACTTTTAATTTTCGTATAATTTTCTTTTTATTGTTTCTTTGTTATGAATTCATGATTCCCATATTTCTCTGAATTTTTGAGAAAAATTATTTATCCAAAAAGTACAATCTTGATTATTAGGCATATAAGCAATATTATGAGTTTTATTTGTATAATATTCTATTACCAAATCTATTTGCATATTATTAGTTTCTTCAATATCATCTCTGTAATATTGTTCATTTTTTTCAAGAGCTCACATATTCAAAAAATTAATAGATTTTAAAATACATAAAATTGTTTTTATTCTTTTTTAATATAAAATCAAAAGATATTATTTTTTTTATAATAAAAGTATTACTTTTTTATTTTTCAGTGAAAATATCTATTTTTCATTTTCTTTCTACTTTTATTAGTTTTGACATATAATAATTATATATTTCTTCCTTTTTAAATTTATTATGTAAGTCATTATTTTCTTCTAATAACTCATTTACCAAGTATTTAATATATCAAGATGTAACATATCATTTTAATTTTGTACGAACAAGAATTATTTTTAATGTATCTAAAATTCTATGATCCGAAAGTCATTCTTCATTTTTATTTCAGACAATAATTGCTCTTAACTCTACACTATGAGGAGTTTTTTGAGATCTTTCATCATTAATATTTTTTGGTAAATCCAGAGATCATATAAATTTCACATCTTTGTAATCTTCGTTTTGAGAATTTTTTGCTTTGAAATTTGATGTTTTTAACATCTCTGCAAAATTTTGATTTATAGATCAATTTTTTTCTAAGTTATCTACCGAAATATTTTGAGCTACTCACTTATCTTTAAAACTTTTTACTGTATTTGCTATTTCTCAATCATCATCGATTTTGTGAAAAAATGTTTCGTAAAAATATCACAATAACAAAATAGCATCTTCTTCATTTTCAACCTCAAACTCTATTCAAATTCCATCATTAATTGATTTTCCAGTCAAATATTCTTTTCCTCATCTAAGTATTTTTATGATTCAAGAATCTTCATCTTTTCATCTCATTCTCATTTTAAAATTAATTATTTTATTATTTACAATTAATTTTCAAGTTGAAGGAATACTAAGATCTTCTTGTTCGGGGTTATCCATTTGTGCCGCGCGAAAAAGTTTTGTTTTTAATAAATAACTTGCCTTTTTTTCTAGTTCCAATAATTCAGGTGTATCAATAATTTCATTAATTCAATAACAAATTTTTGCTATTTCACAGCTGAATTGAGAACTTTTTATTCATTTTGTTGTATTTTTTAAAAAATTAATTACATCATCTTTGTTTTCAAAAAAATTATTTTTATTCTGATATTTTTTTGGTATTTTTCATTTTAATTTTTCACTATAAAACTCTAAAGCTCTAGAAAATAAATAATTTAAATAAACAATTCATTCTTCATCATTAATGTTTATATTTCTGTATCAATATTCATCATCAAAACCAATTTCTTTTGTTTTATTTATCAATAATATATTTACTATTTTTTCTATTTCTTCGTTTGAGAGTCATTTTAAATTATATAAATTTAGTTTATTTTTTATTTCTCAATTGATTTCTCTGCTATAATCTAAAAATAAAAGGTCAATTAATTCTTGATCTTTTTCCATATCTACAAAATCTCTAACCTCTTTTTCTAGTTCTTTCGAGTCTAATTTGTATCTATTTACTAACATATTCAGCTTTTAATTTATAATACTAAAATTATTATAATACATTTATCTAATATACAATAAAATAAATCAGTAAAAACTGATTTATTTTATTTGAGCAATTACTTCTATTTCTATAAGTGCATTTTTTTGTAATTGAGAAACCTCAACAACACTTCTTGCTGGTTTTAGAACAAAATAGTTTTTATAAACTTCGTTCATTTTTTCGTAATCATTCATATTTTTTAGATAAACTGTAGTTTTTACTACATTTTTTACACTTGTTCAATTATCTTCTAATAATTTTCAAATATTTCTACAAATTTGTTTTGTTTCTTCTTCTATTCATCATTCAATAATTCTCATTGTATTATCTCCATATGCAACTTGTCCAGAACAAAATAAAAATCATAAAGCTTTGTAGGCTTTGCTAAATGGTCAAACAATTGCAGGAGATTTGTAAACAGAAAAAAGAGATTTTATTTCTTCTCTGCTAGGTTTTGGAGAGGATTTATCTTTATTTGAAAAAATTAATCACATATTTTTATTTTTTAAATAATATATGAGATAATTATATCTTATTTTTTTTAGTCGCGCAAATAATCATCATTAATTTCTTTTCTTTTTAAAATCTGTTTTATATTAGAGAATTTTTCGCTTATAAATCTATCATAAACAAAAATATTTTTAACAAGAATATTATCATAGTAAGGAGAGCTTTTGTCCCACATATCAGGAATTTTCTCTAGTCATAATTTATAATATTCTAAAGATTTTTCTCTGTTAGAAAAATAAAAAATATTTCAGCAATAAAAATAATTTTCTACAGAATTATTAAAAATTAATAATTCTTCACACTTATTTGTCAAATTTCATTCTTGATTAAGAATTTGTTTTTCTTTGTCTTCATTTATTATTTTTTTTATGATTTTATTTTGATACTTGTAATTAGTATTTTTATATAATTTATTTTCTTCATAAAAATAAATTATGCTAATAAAAATACTAAAAAAACTTATAATAATAAAAAATAATTTTGCTATGTAATAATTTTTTTTGTAATTGTTATTAATAAAAATTATTGCTAAAAGTAAAACAAGTAAAAAATAAGTACTAACTGACGCAAAGTTAAAAATACAAAAAAATAGAAAAATTATTACTCATAAAAAATAACTATTCTTAACAAAATTTTTTTTCAAAAATACAAAAAAATATATCAAAAATCAAAGTCCTAAAATTCAAAAGTTATAAAAAATTAATAACAATAAATTATGAGGTCTATCTGCTGAATATCAAATATTTTCAAATAAATATAAATAGCTAACTTTATATTTTTCAAACAAATAAATAAGCGTGTCATTTCAAACTCAAAAAATAATATTTAACCAGTCAGAAAAAATAATTTTGATAGTTGTTTCCCAAATAAAAAATCTTGAAACAAAAGAATTAAGTTTTGTTGTTAATCAAAATTTATAAAAAATAAATAATCAAAATATTATTCATAAAAAAATCAAAAAATAAATGATTTTTTTGTTTTTAAATTTTCTTTTTTTGTAAATTATATAAAGAATAAATCCAAAAAATATTAATATTCCAAAAAAGCTTTTTGTTAAAAAAAGTGTAAAAATAAATGTAATCAAATAAATTATAAATAATTTATTTTCTTTTATTTTCTCAATAATTCTTGGAATAAAAACCAAAATAAAAAGTGCCAAAAAATTAGGATGTCAAAAAGTTCAAAGCGCTCTATTTTGCAAATTACCATAATCAAAACTAGGTAAAAAATATTCTTTTATAGCAAAAAATAATGGAATTATTGAAAGTAATAAAATATAATCAAATATTTTTTTTCTATCTTTTTTTGTTTGATTTACAAGAATAACAAAAAATATTAATAGATTCAATAAAAATAAAATTCATTGTCATTTTATATTATTTCAAAGAATATTTGTGTAAAAAAAACTTGTACTAATTATTGAAAAAAAGAACAAAATTAAAATAAAAAATAGTATTTTTGGTATAATTATTTTTTTTCTAAAATTAACTACAAAATAAAATAATCACAAAATTCAAACAAAAATATTAATAATCATACTTTTTGTAAACTCAAAATTTCAGTTAACTCAAAGTCATAAATCAATTCAAAAATACTCAAAAAATCTCGAGTGTAATATTGTTATACTCAAGAAAAATATTATAATGTATGTTTTAAGTAAGAATTTTGACATTTTTTTTAAAAAATTGTTTCTAAAATGAGAATATTTCTTATAATAAAAAATATAATTTACTAAAATAAATATATACAAAATTATGAAAAAACTAATTATTTTTATGAGTTTATTATTTTTGGTTTCATGTTGAATGGAACAAAATAATGAGCTTAATAATAACAGTGCTGATAATATGGAAATAAATACCTGAACAATTCTGGCTCTTTGAGATAGTTTAACTGCTTGATATTGAGTAGATAGAGAGGAAAATTATCCATCTCAATTACAAGAAAAATTAGAACAAAATGGTTACAACTATGAAGTAATAAATGCTTGAGTTAGTTGAGATACTTCAACTTGACTTAGAGATAGAGTTAATCTTTATTTGGAACAAGAACCTGATATTGTCATTTTGGTTATTTGATGAAATGATTGACTTAGATGAATGAGTTTGGCTGATTTGAGAGAAAATATTAATTATATAATTGATGTTTTTGATGATGATGTACAAATTGTTTTATGATGAATGCAAATTCCAGCAAATCTATGAAATAGATATGTAGAAGATTTTTCTAATCTTTATCCTGAGATTGCAGAAGAAAATCCAGATGTATTTTTTCATTCATGATTTTTGGAAGATGTAGCTTGAGTTGCAGGACTTAACTTACCTGACAGAATTCACCCGAATAGGGAATGATATGAAATAATTGTTGATAATTTGTACGAATTTTTAGAAAATAATAATTTATTAAAATAATTATGATAAAAATAAAAAATTTAAATAAAACTTTTTTAGAATCAAATAGCGAAGTAGAAATTTTTAGGGACGTAAATATTGAAATAAATAATTGAGATTTTGTTTCTATAATTTGACCTAGTTGAAGCTGAAAATCTACTTTTATAAATATCCTTGGTTGAATTGATAGAGAATATTCTTGAGACATAGATATTTTTTGAAACGATATTTCGAAATTTAGTGAATCTGAGATGACTAATTTTAGATGAAAAAATATTTCTTATATTTTTCAAAATTTTAAACTAATAGAAAATCTAACTCTTAGAGAAAATATAGATTTGGTTGTTGAAATGAATAATTTAGAGAGAAATTTTTCAACTTTAGAAATATTAAAAATAGTAGGATTAGAAAAATATGCTGATAAATATGTTTTTAATCTAAGTTGATGAGAAAGGCAAAGAGTAGCCATTGCTAGAGCTTTTGTTTGAAAAACAAAATTGCTTTTAGCTGATGAACCGACTTGAGCTTTAGATCCAAAAAATAAATCTATAATTACAGATTTGATTATAGATTTACATAAAAAAACAAAAAATACAATCATAATGATTACACATGACGATGACGTTGCAAAAATTTCTGATTATTCATACAAAACAAGTAATTTATCCTTAATAAAAAACTAAAATGTTTTTAAAATTTTTAAAAATACTTTTCCTAAAACAATACGCATATTTTTTCTTTATATTTTTTTCAGTTCTTTTGAGTTTATTTTCTTATACTTTGTGACTCAATGTAGTCACGTGAGTACAAAATTATTTACAGGAAGAAACAAAGCCAATTTTATGAGCAGATATTGTTATTAGGAATGATAGTGATTTTGAACTTGATTATTTGCAGGAATATACTCAAAATCTGGAAACTGCAAAAACTATTGAGATAGATACTACAATTTTTGATAGTCAGGATAGTCCTTATTTGTACGAAATGGTTTATTTTTCACCAGACTATCCATTTTATTGAAATCTAGATTTTGAAGAAGTAAATAATTCTTGAGAAATTTTGGTTGATAGAGATACTTATGATATCTTTTGAGATTCTATAGAGATTTTTGATAGAGATTTTTTGGTGAAATGAGTTATTACAGAAGCGCCACTTAATGAAATCACTATTTATGCAAATAATGCAAAGATTTTTCTGCCACTAGAAGATTTTGATACTAGTTTGAATTCTAGTAATTCTAGAATTACATACAAACATTATCTTAATTTTACTGGAGATTTTGATCAAAATGTTGCAAACCAAATAAAGCAATTATCAGAAGAAAATGATTATGAAACAACACTCTTAACTGACAGACAAGACACAATTGGAGAAATTACAGATAGATTTTATTTGTTTATTAATTTTTTTAATCTTGTAATATTTTTATTAACTTTTTTTATTGTTATTTTATCATTAGAAAGTTTTTTCAAGAAAAATAAATCAAATTTTTGATTGTTAAATATTTTTTGATTTACAAAAAGACGTATATTTTTTTATACTTTTGTTTCGTTATTTTTG
>JBEPWB010000035.1:0-11697 GCA_041642635.1 bacterium | reverse complement strand
AGAATTAAATAAAACCTAAGTAAAAACTTTTACTTAGGTTTTTAAATAAACTCTAAAAAGATAATAATATTTTATTATATAAATATTTGCATATGCAAAACATAAAAGGTTTCACACTAGTAGAGCTAATAGTAGTAATTACAATACTAGCAATACTATGAACAATAGCATTTATCTCACTACAATGATATGCTTGAGAATCAAGAGATAGTAAAAGAATAAGTGACCTTCAGCAAATTAGGGTATGATTGCAAATAGAACAAGCAAAAAAGATACCAATTCCGATGCCAGATAATGCAATAACGATATGAACATGATCAACAATATATATGTACCAATGATATGCATGAGAATGAACACTAAATAAGATAAGAGTAAATGAGGCAAAAGATCCAACAAATGATACATACTACACATATACTACTAATTGATTTAGAAATAGATTTCAATTAGTAGCAATGTTAGAGAATTGAGATATGATAAGTAGATGAACTGATTTATTCACAAAAACATATGCAGATTATGAGAATAGATATGCATATCCTATCTGAGATCCAATGTGAACACTATTAGACTCAACAACAAACACACCAGTTCACCAACTAACAAATCCAACAGCAATAGATTTATCAACAGATACAAGTAAAGAATATATCCCAGTGTTTACAAGAGAAGATTCTTCGGAAAAATATTCTTGATCTATTTTATCAACAAAAATATTAGAAAATCATAGTAATTATTCATGTGAATCCAAACCTAATTATTTAAATACAAATTTTATTCCATGAATTCCTATGAAAGAAAATCAAGAATGGCAGAATTTAGATTCTTCACAATCATGTTATTATGAGTGTACTGATTGATATTCATGAGAACAATGTAATATTCCTCCATCATGTGGAACACAACCAAGTTATGAAAATGCTACTTATTCAGTTTGAATTCCTACACAAGAAAGTCAAATATGGCAAGATGATAATAACGAACAAGCATGTTACTATGAATGTATAAATTGATATACATGAGAACAATGTGAAATAGCTCCAAATTTTTGTCCTAATTGAACGATGTCTTATCAAACAGCCGTTGATAATAAAGAGGCTATTCGTTCTAATATGCTCTCACAAGGTTATAGGTGATGTGAAATACCAGATTATCCTTGAAAAAAAGCTTATATAGTATGGAACTCTAGTAATTGAGTAGATATATCAGTAGTTTCATTAGATCAGTGAACTGAAAAAACCTGGAACCAAGCTGACTCAATTTGTAATAATTTATGATTTAATTGGAGATTGCCTTCTAGAAGTGAATGGAGTAGGATATATGAGCATCGTAATTATCATTATTGAAGCTTTTCAGATGTTTATTATTGGACTAGCAAATCAAGTAGCTATAATGAAGAAGCTGTAAGGCAAGGTTTTTATTCATGAGGTACTCAATTATATAGTCCATGGACTAGTACTTTTTGAGTTCGTTGCGCTAGTAATCTTTAAAAACTTAATTTAATAAAAAAAATAATGATTTTTAAATCATTATTTTTTATTTATTCCTAATAACTTTATAAACAAATACAAAAGTTGCATTATAAAGTCTTTTTAATCTTTTTATTTTTTGTGGTCACATAAATAATCTGTAAAACCATTCTAATCAAATTTTTCTCCAAATTTTTGGTGCTCTTTTTTGAAATCATACAAAATAATCAAAACTCGAACCAACTCATAATCATATTTTTATATTTTGAGCTTGCTCCATAATTTCGATAACTGAAGCTTCTTGTTTTTTCATTCCAATAGTTGAGAATAATATTTTTGAGTCAGATTTTTTTATTTGGTTAATTATTTCTTGTTTTTTTTCTGGATTATAAACAAAATAATCAAAGTTTAACTTTGGGAATTTTTCTTGTAATTTTTTCTCAAAAACTTTTTGAGAATTTACTTTGTTTTTATCATTTGGATTATATAAATCAATAATTGTTATTTTTGTGTTATTTTTTAGACAAAAATTTATTAAATCATTCGTTAAATCACTTCAACAAATTCTATCTCAATATTTTTTGTATAATTTTTTTCTTTTAAAAAATAGATTAAAAACAAAATAGGGAAGAAGAATAGTATTAATAATTTTTCAAAAATTATTATCAATAATTTGATAAGCAATATACAATCAAATCCCGTCATTAGTAAGATAATCCGCTTTTTTTAAGTTTTGTAAAAATTCTTTATCACTTAATGTATTTAATAATATTTCTGGATTTGGAGTAAAAACAATATTTTGTTTTTCAAATTTTGTTATATTATTTAATAGTTTTTCTTTTTTTATATTGTCTATTTTTAATCAAAAGATTTTCATGATTTTTTCTTTTTAACTATGTAAAATAAAACTAACATTATTAATATTAAACTCAAAATTATTAATAAATAATTTTCTTGAAAAAGAATAAAATTAATGGATTTTAGTCAAATTAATACTATAAAGCTAATATATAATATTGATAAAGTTGTAGCTATTGAATTTACCAATAAAAATTTGAAAAAATTAATTTTTGTTATTCCAGATACTAGAGGGATGAACGTAAAAATTATTGGAGTAAATTTTCAAACAAAAATTGTTTTTATAGGATTTTTTTTGATAGAAACAATTATTTTTTTTATGTATTTTTTTTGTTCTTTTCTTTTATTTAGTATTTTTTTTCATAATATTTTTCATAAAAAATAACTAATACTTTCTCAAATAAGAGATCAAATAATTAATACTATTATCATAGAGTATCAAATTGGTGAATTTTCAACTAAGAAAACTGCTAGTATTAAAATTATTTGGGGATAAACAAAAAATGCTACTGGAAAAATGTTTACTATGATTATTAAGAAAAATATAACGTAGTATCAGTATGCTATATTGTTTAATAAAAATTCTTTTATTATTTCAACTACTTCCATTACAAATTATTATAAATTATATCAATATTGTTTTTTTTCTTTATTTTTTCAAAATTTTGTATTATATTATTCCAATTGTAATTTTTTATTAAATCTACAGTTTTTTTAGAGTCTTTCTCAAAAAATCATATTCATAATTTTTCAACTAAAATTTTATTTCATTCTTCTTGGCCAGGGAAAAAAGTAGGCATAATTATAGGGGTTTTTGTATAAATACATTCGCTAGTTATTGCTCATCCTGGTTTTCAAATAAAAATTCAAACTTTGTTTAACTTTTCTATAATATTTATATATTCATAAAAATTGAAGTTATTTTTATATTCTTTTTTTAATTTTTCATATAAATCCTTATTTCTTCATTCTATTATATTTATTTCATATCAAGGTAAATTTTCTAAAATCGCTTTTATATTTTTATAATCTAGTCAAGTTAATAAGATTAATATTTTTTTGTTATCAATAATTTCTTTTTGAGTTATATTTTGATTAATTATAGGAAAACCACTTGTAATAATTTTGTCTTTTTTTATTTTGAATTTTTTCTCTATTATTTTTTTTGAAAAAGAATCTATAACAAAATATTTATCAATATATTTTTCATTAATATACCAAAAAGATTGAATATTTATCGAATCTGTTATCAAAATTGACCGATTAAAATCTTTTTTGTATTTATCTATATATTTTTTTAGCCACAAATTCCAAAATGGAAAAACACTTATTATTTTATCAGGTTTATATTCTTTTATTATTGAATCAAATTTTTCCTGTTTAATTCAAATATTAATAAAATATAAAAATTTTATTAAATAAATTCAATCTGTTATCTTGAAAAATAGTTTCCAAGTTTTTGGGTATTTTTCATATATTTTTTTTGTTTTATTACAAAAAATATTATTAAGAAAGTTTACTATATCTATTTTTTTAGTCAAGTATCATTTTTCTTCATAATATTTTTTCAAATTTTCTGCTGCAGCATTATGTCAGCTTCAATATGATCAAGTTAATATCAATATTTTTTTCATTTAATAAAAAGTCTTTTATTATTTTATAATATATATATAATTATAGAAATAAAACTTTAATTTCAAAATTATTTTATTTGATGAATTTACAAGACAAAAAAATTGCTATTGTTTGTGATTGGATAAAAGATTGGTGATGAGCTGAAATAGTATTAGAGCAATTGCTTGAAATATTTCCTAATGCTGATATTTTTACTTCGATTTTTTTCAGTGATAAAAAAATATTTAATAATAGAAAAATAACTACAAGTTTTATACAAAATATTCCTGTTTTGAATAAATCTCATAAACTAGCAATTTTTTTTAGACCACTTGCATTTGAAAATTTTGATTTTAGTGAATATGATATTGTAATTAGTTCTACAACCGCTGAAAGTAAGTGAATAATTTCAAAACCTGAAACTCTTCATATTTGCTATTGTCATACTCCAACTCGTTATTTTTGGAGCCATTATCACGAATATTTAAATATGATGGAGTTTTGATTATTAAACCCAATTTGAAAATTTTTGATGCCAAAAATTGTTCATAAGATGAGAAAATGGGATTTTGTAGCCGCCCAAAGACCAGATTGTTTTGTTGCAAATAGCAAAAATACTCAAAATAGAATAAAAAAATATTACTCAAGAGAAAGTGAAGTAATATATCCTTGTTTGGATATTGAAAAAATACCATTTTCAGACAAGAAAGAAGATTATTATTTTTATAATTGAAGATGTATTCCTTATAAAAAATTTGATTTTATAGTTGATACTTTTAATGAAAATTGAAAAAAAATAAAAATAGCAACAAATACTTCTAATAAATTATTTAAAGAATTAAAAGAAAAATCAAACTCAAATATAGAGTGGATTTTGACAGATGATGTAGAGTTGGTAAATAATCTTCATAGTAAAGCAAAAGCATTTTTATTTCCACCTGAAGAAGATTTTTGATTAGTCCCAATTGCAGCGATGGCTAGCTGAACCCCGGTTATTGCATACAAAAAATGATGATCATTAGAAACTGTTATAGAATGAAAAACAGGAATATTTTTTGAAGAACAGACTATTAATTCTTTAAATAGTGCTATTAATATTTTTGAAGAATTTATTTTTGATTACTCTGAAATAAGAAATCATGCGAAAAAGTTTGATAAATTAGTATTTAAAACACAATTAAACTATTTTATCCAAAAAAAACTAGAAAAATAATATTTTTCTAGTTTTTTATTCTAAATTAAATTTTGATATAAAAGTTGATATTTTTCAAGTATTTTGATCAATATTAAAACAATTATAATTTTTGTAATATTTTGTAATTGCTGTTACTAAATAATTGTTTTCGGATATATTAAAGTCTTCTAAAGGTACTTTCAATATTTTATCATAATCCTTATCAGCTTGCATATAAGTTACACCATTTATATCAAATTCGTTAAATTCTCAAACGTTTTGTCACCAAATTCAGTTTGGATAATCTAGTCAATCATAAAGTATTTCTATCTTATTATCATCTTGGGTATAAATTTTTTCATCTCATTGCGTAAAATGAAAATAATTTTTTTCAAAATCTCATAAACTAAGGGCAACTGTATAGTTTCAAACTTCAGAAAATCAATTAACTCAATTAAAATTTACATTTATATCATATTCTGTACCAGAACTAAAATTTTCATTTCTACTTTTATATCAAATAATTGCTCCAGAATAATTTAAAATTGGTTCTCTAAAATTATACTCTATCTTATTATTAATAATATTTATTTTATCATCACTTGATTCTTTTGAAGGAATGGAAATATTTGAAATTCAAAAATTAGAACTGCTTAAGTCTAATTTTTCTCAATTTTTGTAATAACTTAAATAAATTCTACTAATACTATTTTCACTTGCTCAAGAAAAACTTAAGTTTTGCGTAGGAATATTTGCTTTTATTTCACTAGATACTTTTAGTATTTCTCATTTTGCGCTGTTTGAAATCAAAAGACTCTTATCAGAGTTATCATAAAATAATCAAGTAGGCTCTTCTAATCAATCATTTTGGTCCAAAAGCTTATATACATTTGATCAAGATAAATATAAAATTCTATCATTTAACGTGTCAGAAATATATAATACTTCTCAATCGGTTGTTATTCATGTTGGTCAGTTAAGTTGACTTAATGTTCAACTTCATCATTCTATCAAATTATCTCAAAAAACTTCATTTCAAATTATTATGTCTCAATTTTCATCAACTAAAATATTTTCTTTTTGTTTAGTTTTGTATGTTTTTCAATTAAGATTAACTCAATTTGATTCTAAAATATCTCAAAAATTAGAATTTATATTTTCTCAATTTTCAATTAATGGAATAAAATTTTTTATAAATAAATGATTTGTTAGAGTATTTTCACTTTCATCATTTTCACAAAAATATTTATTAAGCTCTTGTTCTCATATATAAGTAAATCCTCAATCATTAAAATTTTTTTCTGCTCTAAAAATTATTGCATTATTTCATATAATTTTAAGCTCATTTTTTTCTTTTAAATGATTAAAATTTTGATACAAAATATTAACATAATTATTCAAAGAAGAAGAATTTTTTAAAGATTGTTCTTGTAAAAAAATATTATTCATCCCAGAACTAACAAAAACTCATATAGAAACCATAAGTAACATTGATATAGTTATTCAAACTATTAATTCTACTAGACTAAAAGCATTTATTTTATTTTTATTATCCATTTGTCTGAAAAATATTTTGGATTTAAATTATTTGTTTTTATTAAATTTATGTCATTATTTATTTCTTCTAAAAATTCTGTTTTTGTATTATTGTTCATACAATATTTCAATAAATTTTCTAAAAAATCTATATACTCTTCTTTTTCTTTTTTTTCATTAAATAAATATTGAATAATCTCATTTGAATCATTTTGTAAATATTTTTTTATTACATTTTGATAATACTCATCATTTTTTTCTATTTTTTTTCATCAAAAATTTATTATTTGTACTCTTGATAAAATAGTTTCTAATACTTGATTTTCTCAAGAATTAGTGCAAAAAATTATATTTCAAAATCAAGGTTCTTCAAAAAATTTTAATAAACTATTACTTGCCTGAGTAGTTAATCTTCAAATATTTTCTATAAAAAATATTTGGAATTTGAATCAAGATTTTGTATTAGCTTTTTGTATAAATTCTCTTACTTCTTTTACTTTTATATTTTCTCAATTGTCTTTTAGAACGTATAAATATATTTCTGGAATACCAAATTTTGTAAGTAATTTCTTTCAAATATTAGTAATTTCTTCATTAAGTATTTCTAAATTTTTACCAATAAATAAAAAAGGAGACATTTCCTTCTCCTTATTTATCTTTTCTGTAATATTATTTATTATCTCATTCATCTTCTGTAGAATTTATGATTTCATCAATTAAAGTCTCAATATCCTCCATAATTTCTTCTTCAGTAATATCTTCATTAGTGTCAGCATTTAATTCTGTTCATGAAGAAGTATTATCTTGATTATCTGTTGTATTGTTTCAATTATTTTGTTCATTCTCTTCATTAATTTCTCAAGAATTATTTTCTGATCAAGTATTAGTTGTTTCTTCTTGATTATTTCAAGAATCTGTATTTTCTTGATTTGTAGTTCCAGAGGCAGTATTTTCATCTTCTGTATTTTGTCCACAAGAAACTAAAAATACAGTAATTATCATTAATGCAATTATTTTTTTCATACGATAAAAGTTATTTATTATAAAATTTCACTATTATTTTACTAAAAAAATTAAAAAATCAAAATTTTAACGTTTTTTTTAATATAATTTTAATGTCGTATTGTTATAATTATAAAATATTATAATTTTTAAACATAAAAAATGATAAGTAAAATAAATTCTTTAGCCGTAAACTGACTAATTACAGATTTAATTGAAGTAGAAGTAGATATAAATAATTGACTCCCAAGTTTTACAATAGTTGGACTTCCTGATCAATGAGTTCAAGAAAGTAAAGAAAGACTTAGGTCAGCTTTAAAATCTAGTAGATGCAAATTACCAACAAGCAGAATTACCGTAAATATGGCTCCAGCTGACATTAGAAAATCTTGACCAAATTTTGATTTATCAATTGCGGTTTGAATACTTTTTCACGAAAATATTATTGATTCCACTTTTTTGGATGATTCAATTTTTCTTTGAGAATTATCTCTAGACTGAAAACTTAGAAAAATTTCTTGAGTTTTGCCAAGTGCAATTTGAGCAAAAGAAAAATGATTTAAGAGAATTTTTTTGCCAAGCGAAAATTGTTTTGAAGCTTCAATAATTCCTTGAATTGAAGTTATTTGAGTAAAATCTTTATCTGATTTGATAAAAATGCTTAACAAAGAAAAATCTCTTAATATTACTGACAAACTAGATTTTTCTAATTATAAACAAGAAGAATTTTGAGAAAAATATGATTTTAAATATATTTTGTGACAAGAACATGCAAAAAGAGCCTTAGAAATTTCTGCAAGTTGAGGACACAATATTATTATGAGCTGACCTCCAGGTTCTTGAAAAACTATGCTTGCAAAAACTTTTGCTACAATTTTGCCAGATTTGGTAATTGATGAAGCAATTGAAGTTTCAAAAATTTATAGTATTTCTTGATTGTTAGATAGTCAAAATCCAATAATT
Source organism: bacterium (assembly GCA_041642635.1). Classification (GTDB taxonomy): domain Bacteria; phylum Patescibacteriota; class Gracilibacteria; order BD1-5; family UBA6164; genus JAAZVM01. Next base: position 3,078 of record JBEPWB010000035.1, on the reverse strand, counting down.
ACAAAAAGACCTTTTAGGACAATTCATCACACTGCAAGCTCTGTTTCAATAATTTGATGATGAAGAAATGCAAAACCTTGAGAAATTTCTTTAGCTCACAAATGAGTTTTATTTTTGGATGAAATCTTGGAATTTAACAAGGTGGTTTTGGAGGTTCTAAGGCAACCTCTAGAAGATTGAGAAATCACAATTAATAGAGTAAATGCTTCTCTTAGCTATCCTTCAAAATTTATTTTAATTGGTAGTATGAATCCTTGTCCGTGCTGATTTTTGACTGATCCAGACAAAGAATGCATTGATACTCCTGAACAAATCAAAAGATATAGATCAAAATTATCTGGCCCTTTAATTGATAGAGTAGATTTATTTATTGAAGTTCCAAAAGTTAAAACTGAAAAATTTGAAATTTCAGAAGATTATTCTTCTAGAGAAAATAGCCAAACAATAAAAGATAGAATAGAAAAATCTAGAAAAATTCAAATAAAAAGATTTGAGTGAAAAAAAATAACTTTTAATAGTGAAATGACAACTAGCGAAATAAACAAATATTGTAAACTTGATGATGAAACTCAGGGAATTTTAAAACAAGCAGTTAATTCTATGAATTTGTCAGCTAGGGCATATTACAGAATATTAAAATTATCCAGAACAATTGCTGATCTTGATAATAGTGAAAATATTTTAAAGGAGCATATTTTGGAATCTCTGAGTTACAGAAAAAAAGAAGAAAATTAATTTTCTTCTTTTTTGGTTTATTTGTATAATAAATGAGTAGAAAAATTAATAGTAATAAAAAAAAATAAATGAAAATAGCAATTTTTGCCTCGATTTGAGAACAAAATCTTTGAGATGAATTAATCCTAAAAAACCAAATAAAAATTTTGGAAGAAAAATACGAAGAAAAAATAGATTTTTTAGTTTTTACTTATGATAAAAAAAATGTTTTTTACAGTAAAGAAAATATTAATTATTATAATTATTTTCCTATTTGAATAAGAAAACCTAGTAATTTTTTAAAAAATATTATTGCTTTTTTGAATTTTTTGAGAGTTGTTTTTATAAGTGATTTAATAATTATTTGATGATGATGAATTATTTATGATAATGAAGTTCAAAAAAATAAATCTCCACTTGATTCTTGGGTTTTTAGAATAAATATTTTTAATTTATTTTTTAAAAAATATGAATTTTTTAGAATTTGAATAAATATAAAACAAGAACAAAACTATAAAAAATTAAAGCGTATTTTCAAAAAAGCAAAATATATTTCTGTTCGCGATGAATATTCTAAAGAATTATTGTCAGAAGTCTGAATAAATTCTACACTAGAAAAAGACCCAGTTTTTTTTGATAAGCCAAATTCACTTGATGAAAAATATTTGATTTGAAAAATTGATTCTTTTGAGTTTAATATTTGAGTTTTTGAAAAATTTAATTTGCAAGGTAAAAAAGTCGGTTTAGCAATAAGATCTGGTTATTTTTTTGAAAAATCAAAAATTTCTTCTAGAATGGAAGAATGAAGAGTTAGGGAAATAATTAATTATTTAACTAATTCTTGAGCAGAAGTAATTTTGATGCCTCATAGTTTTCATCCTCGTGATGAAATGGCAAATGATTTTATTTTTTTGAACAAATTTGCCTGAGTTCCAGGCGTTACTATCAAAAAAAATATGGAAGAAATTTATGCAGTTTATAAAAGTGGGGAAATTGATTTTTGCGTTGCTATGAGATTGCATTCAATTATTTTGAGTCATATTTATGAAATTCCATTTTTGGGAGTTAGTTACAGCAAAAAAACTGATCAAATTTTAAATCAATTATCAGACTAATCTTATGAAACAAGAAGCTTTGAATTATTTGTTAACTATTCCTGAGTGAAAAGTTACAACTTATAAAAATATTTGAGTTATTTTCTGAGTTCATCCAAGAAGTATAGCTCAGATTTTGAAACATAATAAATCACCAGAAATTTATCCTTGTTACAAAGTTATTTCTGCAACTTGAAAACTTAGCTGATATAACTTATGAATAGAACAAAAAATAAAAAAATTAAATATTGATTGAGTAGAAGTAAAAAACCTAAAAATTAATAAAAAATTTATTATCTAAAAAATAATTATGAAAACAAAATTAATTCGTGATAAAATTCCAGAAATAGCACTTTCAAAATGAGAAAGACTAGAAACTCATATTGCAGATAATAAAGAATATACAAAAAAATTACTAGAAAAAATTCTGGAAGAAGCTAGCGAAATAGTTGAAGCCAGTAATAATGAAGAAATAAAAGAAGAAATAGTTGATTTATACGAAGTTATCGATGCTTTTTTAGCTAATTCCAATATTTCAAAAAATGAAATATTAGAACTTCAAAAATCCAAAAAAAATAAAAGATGATGATTTTCTAAAAAAATTATTCTCAAAATAAAATAAACTAAGTTTTTTTTTAAAAAACTTAGTTTATTTTATTTTCCAGTCTATTTCTTGTTCTCAGATTGATTTTAAAATTTCGTTTGTTTTTTTGAAAACATCACTTCATAAAAATCATCTGTAGGCAGAAAAAGGTGAAGGATGAGTTGTTTTGAGTACAAAATGTTTATCTTTATTAATCAAATTTTCTTTTGATTGTGCAAAAGCTCACCACAATAAAAAAACTACATTTTGTTTTTTTTCAGAGATTTCTCTTATTGCGTTATCAGTAAAGATTTCCCAACCTATTTTTGAATGACTTGCCGGTTTTGATTTTTGAACTGTTAGTGAGCTATTCAAAAGTAAAACTCCTTGTTCGGCCCAATGCGACAAATCTCAATTATCAGAGTTTTCAATTCCTAGAGAAGCGTTTAATTCTTTGTAAATATTTTTTAGGCTTGGAGGGAGTTTTACTCACTCTTTTACTCAAAAACAAAAACCTTGTGCTTGTCATTCTCCGTGGTATGGATCTTGTCACAAAATCACGACTTTTACTTTATCAAAAGGAGTTTTTTCAAAAGCTGAAAAAATATTTTTTTCTTCTGGAAAAATTGTTATTCATTCATTTTTATCTTCTTGAATTTTAGTAATATTTTTTTTAAAATAATCTTT
>JBEPWB010000034.1:0-12130 GCA_041642635.1 bacterium | reverse complement strand
GTTAATCAGTATGAATAAGTATCTTGTCATTCAAACTTTTCAGTTGTAGTAACAACTTGAGTTCCCCAATCAACTTGGCTTCTTACTTCTTCGACATTAAGAGTAGCAGAATCAGTTGAAGTAGCGTTTACATATCAACCTGCTCTAAAATTAGATACAATATCTGAAAAATCTTTTAAAAATTCAGTTCATAAATATTTTTGTCAAATATCTTCTCATTCTAATTCTTGATTCAAATAACCTGCAGTAGCTTTTACAGAGTAATCTACTCATTTATATAATCAAGTAACAAGGTAAGATTTAAATTCATCTCAAACTCTTGCAGTTATTAATGTTCACCACTTATCATTTACTTTTGAATATTCAGCAGAAGTGATTAATCACATTCTTTCACTGTGTTGAAGTCAAAATTCTAAACTAGAATCATCCGAAGTCATAGTAACACTTCATGATCTAGAGTTAGGATTTGTTGAAAAATTAATTCTTCAATGCTCTCATGACATTATTGCTTCATGATTTTGAGAACTTAATGCACTATTTCAAGAAGAGAATTCATCATCATAAATCAAATTGTTAACTTTATTATTAGTTGATGCACAACCTTGCATAATTCAAATAGAACCCGCAGCAAATAAAACAGTTCAAGTTTTTCAAACTTTAGAACTTAAAAAATTAGAAGAATTTTTCATAATGTAAATTATTAATAATTAACTTGGTGACTATACTATAAAATATAATTTAAACATGTCAAGAAAAAAAGAATAAATAAAAAACCGTTCTTTTAAAAAGAACGGTTTCAATAAAAAATCAAATTGCAACTTTTACTAATCTTAGCTTTATACCAAAATCTTTTTCTATTATTCTTTTACTGGATTCACACCCAGTTAAAAAGAATTTTTTGTTTACATCTTTTTGTAAATATCCATCTTTATTCAGATAATCTTTATTTGCGACAGTTAGTCTTCTCTTCTTATGAAATCTTTCGAGAAAAACTTCTTCGCTAATTTCTGGTAATGAATCAATACTAAGACCGTAAACAAAATAATGTTTATTTGTAGCAGCTGCAATATTGATTTGTTCAATACTTGGCATAACCAATCTCCCTTTTTTGATTGTTAGCTATATTCATTATAGCTAACAATAATATAAATATTTTTAAGTAATTGTAAAATTAATTTTATACTTGTCTCATATTTGATAAATAAGATCTAATTTGTTCACTAGGTAAATGAGCAGTGTTCAATCAGTCTCAGTCGTAATAACTTTTTCCTGACATATCTCTTGGAATTGCAGCCCACTCTTTTGATAAATTCAGTTGGAATTGTTCAACAGACATAGATCAACTCATAAAAGAATCTAATCATCTAATTTTTAACAAATAAAGTCACATTTTATCTTGATTTTCAGGAGAAAATTTAGCATCCATTCATAATCCAGTTTCATTTGCTGCAGCTCTTAGAGTACTACTTATAAATTGATATTTTCAAATTGCAGATGATGGTTGTCATGAATTAACAAAATTTCTTTGATAATTTTGTACTTCTCATATTGTCATTTGTGTAAAATCAATTCTTGACTGATTAGCGTTTCAATATATAGAATTATAATTACCACCTGATTCAAAAATAGATATCATATCTAATAATCATTTTTCTCATTCTCTTAATTCAATATTTGAAAAATCAATTTTACCATTAAATCTAGAATAAGCATCAATTGATCAATCTCAATCATTATCAACTATAAAATCTTTTAATCTTTCACTGTTATTATCAAGTCAATAATCACCTCTTATTCTTTCCATTTGAGTAAATAATTGCTCTAATTTTAATTCATATTGCACCTCTGGAATTTCAGATAGAATAGATTCAAAAGTTTCCATAACTAAATCTGGTTCTATTCATCTATTCAATGATTCTCTAGCAATACTTTTTTGCAATTCTCATTCATATCATTCTAATCAAGATTCTATTCAATTATTTATAGAATCAATTTCTTCAGGAGTTCTAAGTTTTGATACAGTCAAATCTGTTCACTCATGAATAGTAAGTCTGTTATTTCAGTTAAAAAATTCTCATTTAATACCAGTTCTAGTATATTCTACTCATCAAGAAATTACTGATCATACCTCTTTTGGTAAAACATGTCCTGCTGTTGTTTCCAAAAATAATTCTCTATTAAATTCTCAATCATAAGTAAATGTAAATTCTAGAGAGTTTATATTTCAAGATGAAACATCAATAGAATCAATATTATTTTTAGTTATATATTGTAATCTTTTTTCTTGTGAAATAGATAAAAAATCCACATTAGAAATATTTTTTAATTCTTCTTTTGAAAAATCTAATTCTTCAATTTCTCAAGTTTTATCATTATAATCAATTCAAGCTTCGTGCTCTAGAGAGTTAGAAACTTGTGAAATTCTTTGCCTTAATTCTGTTATTTTTTGATTTATATCTCAAGATTCTGACATCGATTCAGTATATTGATTTCTATAATAATTAAACATATCAATAGTTGGTTGTGCCTCTGGATCATTTTGTATTTCTGGATCACTTGTCAATCAACGAAGAAGTCTATCTGCGATTCATTTTGAGATTTTTTGTGTATTTATAAGAGTATCATATTTTTGTTCTAACCTATCAAGTTCTAGCATTATTTCTTGTTGTTCTGGTCAAAAAACTTGCTCAGCAATAGACTCAGTATTTTCTGTTGGATTTTCATTATTTTCACTAAAACCTGGTCATCTTTCTTGAAAATTTAAACCAAAAATAAACATGTAAGAATTTATAATATTTTTTAAAGAAAACATATTTTTATAATTAAATTATATATATTTATATTATATCATAATAATATAAATATATCAAAAATCAGATAAAATAAAAAACACCTTTTTTAAAAGGTGTTTTAACTAAGTAACAATTTCAAAATTTAATCTTAATAATACTTCGTCAGCCTCAATAAGTCTAACTTTTATTTCGTCTCAAAGTGTATATTTATTTCATAATTTATCTCTGTGAGTTTGCATTTTTTCATCAAAACTAGAAGACTCCATTTCTACAAATCATTCTGCTGTATCTGGAAGAGTAACAAAAATTCATTTTGAAATCATTCAATTAATTACTCAAGTAAATTCTTCTCAAATTTTATTTTTGTAATATTTAACCAAGAAATAATCTCTAACTTTATATTCTAATTTTTCACTCATTCTTTCTCTTTCACTACAATGTTTTGTAACTTTTGGTAGAATTTTTTTATAATGTTCTTGTTCTTTTGAATCCAAATTATTATTCAAAAATTCTTTAATAATTCTATGAATTTGCAAGTCAGGATATCTTCTAATTGGAGAAGTAAAATGACTATAAAATTGCAATCATAAACCAAAATGTCAAAAATTTACATGGGAATAATTTGCTTGACTCAAAGTTCTTAAAGTCATTTTTTCTAAAAATCTTCTTTTTGAATCTTCTAATTCATCCAATTTATCTAATAATTCAGAAAATTCGCTAGTGGATCATTCATCAAATTTGAATTTTATTCAAAATAAATTTAATTTATCTTGTAAATCTAAAATATCGTTTTCTTTTGGTTTTTCATGAATTCTATAAACAAATGGAAATCTTTGCATTTCTTTTGCAACAGCTTCATTTGCAGAAACCATAAAAATTTCTATAAGTTTATTTGAATTATATTTTGGATATTCTTTTACTCCGATTGGCTCTCATTTTTCATCAAATTCTACAACTGTTTCTGGAAAATCAAAATCCAAATTACCAGATTTTAATCTGTGAGTATTTATTATTTCTTTTAACTCGTTTGCATTTTTTATCGTGTCTAATAATTCTTTTGTAACTTCTCATTTAAACATTAATTCATCTCAAACGTTATAATGTTTTTTCTCAATATCATCAACATCTTTATAAGTAAGTCTAAAATTACTATTTATAACAGATTCATAAAGTTTTGTTTTCACCAAATGTCCAGTTTTACCTCAAATATGCATTTCACAAGTCATTGTAAGTTTGTCTGTGTAAGGATTCAAACTACACAAATTATTTGATAATTTTTCTGGAAGCATAGGAATTACTCTATCTGCCAAATAAATTGAAGTTCATCTTTCTAAAGCTTCATTATCAAGTGCCGATTTTTCAGTTACATAATTTGTAACATCAGCAATATGAACATATAATTTATAATCTCAATTATCCATTATTTCTAGAGAAATCGCATCATCTAAGTCTTTAGCATCCGCTCAGTCAATAGTGAAAGTGAATAAATCTCTAAAATCTTTTCTTCTAGAAATTTCTTCCTTATTAACATCTTCTCAGATATCTGATAATTGATCTTGAACTTCATCTGGAAAACTAATTCTAGCTCATCATTCAACTGCTAGAGTCAAAATTTCTTCTTCTCTTTTATCCAGGTTACCTTTACTAGAAATAATTTCTTTAATTACTCACTCTGGATTTTTTTTGGACCATTTTGTGATTTCTACTCCAACAACATCTCAATCGTGAGCTCACATTGCATTTGTACTTGCAACAAAAATATCGTTTTTTATATTTTTATCTTTTGGTATTACAAATCAAAAATTATTTTTTGATGGTTTATAATGTCAAACAACTAGTCATTTTTTTCTTTCAATAACTCTGATTATTTCAGCTTCTTCTTTTCAGTTAAAAACTTTTACACTCGCTTCAACTAAATCTCAATCCATTGCTGTATTTTTGTTTTTTGAAAAAACAAAATATCATTTTTTTTCTGTTCATTCTTCTGTTTCAAGCAAAGTATCAACAAATCAAAAAAATCAATTACCTTGAGAATAAGTTCAAATCACATTATTTGAAGCCATTTTGAAATCATCAGCATCTTTCAAAATACTAGTAATTTTTGCTTCAGTATTTTTTCATCATCTTTTTTCTAAAATTTCTACCTCAACTAATTGTCAATTTTTTGCTCAATTAATATTCGGTCCAGCTACAAAAAAATCTCAATCATGAAGAGATTTATCCGTAGGTACAACAAATCAAAACCCAGTTTGCTCTTGAAAAATTCATACCGCTTTTGTCATTTGTGTTAATTTAAAAAATATTACAAAATAAGTATAACACTTATAACAAAAAAATAAAAAGAATTTGCAAAAAAAAATACTTTTTATATAATAACCACACTTAAAAATTAGTAAGCCCAGGTGATGGAATTGGTAGACATGGGGGACTCAAAATCCCCTGCCTTCGGGTGTATGGGTTCGAGTCCCATCCTGGGTACCATAAAAACTATTAAGTGTAATTTTTTGTTTTTAAAAAATTATATTTGATAGTTTTTATTTTATAAAAGTTATTGACATATTAAAAATAAGCTTTATAATTTATTTAAATATCTCCTAAATATTATAATTATGAATTCTATAGATATTTATTGCCAAAATACTGAGGATATTATAAAATCAAAAAAATCTTCTCAAAATTTAATAAAAATTTTGAAAGGATTTATGTCAGAAAGCGAATCAGAAGAAATTTTATCAATATACAATAAACTAAAAAATAAAAACGAAAATATTTCTACTAAGGAGTTAGAAAAAATTGAAGAATTAATTTTGAGTGAAATTTTTCAAAATTCATATATAGAATATATAGATTCTTTAGAATTTTCAAGAGAAACTGACAAAGAAAAACTTGAAATAGATAATATTATTACAGAGTTAAACAGATATATTTATGAGATAAGAATTATAAAAATTTTACAAAAAAGTGAAGAAAATTCCCTAGATGAAGATTGAGTAAATTACTGAAAAATAGTAGAAAAAAAAGATATAAAAGAAAATAAAAAATATAAAAGAAGTACTCCAAACAAAAAAGAACTTGAAAATAATGAAAATTTAGAAAAAAATCAAAAATTAACAAAATGTGAAAAAGTCTGAGAAATAGAAAAATATATTTATTTTGAAGAATTAGAAAGAAGATGAAATATTGTAATATGACAAAACTTAAAATCTAGAAGATTTATAGTTTTGAATGAAAAAACTGGAGAAATGATTTATGACACTCAAGAAGAAATAGAATTCTGAAAAATGATTTGATGAGGATTTTATTATATCAATTTTGAAAGCTGAATTGAATGAATTGCTTGAGAAAATAATTTTAATATACTAGATCCAAACGACAGAATTCACAATTGTGAAAACAAAGTTTTTATGGTAAAAACTAAAAGAAAATGAATTTTTGTAGAAAATATTTCAGAAACAGAGTCATGTAATAAAATTCAATTAAAATGAAAATTTGATGAAATATCTAATAAATATCTTTATTTTTCACAAAAAAATAAATGAGAAGATTATTTTTACAAACTAAATCTTCTGACAACAGAAGTAACTATGAGCGAATAAAAAAACTAATTTTTAAAAAATTAGTTTTTTTTATTCAATTATTTTTGTAATAATTCATTCTGGATTTTTTCATCATTTTTTGATAATTTTTGCTTCTACCAACTCTCAATCTTTTGCTCAGTTTTTTCTTGGTCCTGGAATAAAAATATCGTTGTTTTTATCTTCTTCAGGAATTACAAATCAAAACCTGTCATTATCTTTGAATCTTCAAATAATTGTTTCAAATTCTTGGGCAAATATTTTTTCTACAACTGCTTCTTTTTTTCAGTCAAAATTAACAATTCTAGCTTTTACTTTGTCTCAATCTTTTGCTCAGGATTTTTTGTCTCCGTAAACAAAAAATCATTTTTCTAATCATTCAACATCAATAAATCAAAAATTACCATCTCAAGAACTATAAATTCACTCAATATATTCTTGTTTTATAGGTTTTTCTTTTCAAAAAACTCTAACAATTTTTACTTCTGGTTTTTTTCATTTTGCGTTAATTTCTACTCATTCTACCCTATCTCAATCAACAGCTACTGAAAAATTAGCTTTTTTGATATAAAAATCTCCTCAGTAAAAATTTCTATCTTCAGGAATTAAAAAACCAAATTTTTCACCTCATTGAAATTTTCAAACTATTTTTTCTACATTTTTCATTTAACTGATGTAATTATTTTTATAAATTTTTTTTATTGTAACAAAAAAAAAATTTTTAGCAAAACAAATTTGATTTTTTATACACTTTTTATATACTTATATAAATATTTTTTAATTTGAAAATATGTATATTTGTACAAATTGTTGAAATGAAAGCTTAAAATGGCAATGACAATGTAGTTTTTGTAAAGAATGGAATACTCTAAAGGAATTCAAAGAAGCAAAGATTAATGATATGTGATGACAAAAATGAACAGCTAAAGAATTATCTAACCTTAACGATGTTGTAGCTGAAAACAAAGAAGTAAAAATAAAAACTTCATCAAACGAGTTAAATAATGTACTTTGAGGTGGAATTGTACCTTGATGAGTAGTTTTATTGTCAGGAGAACCATGAATTTGAAAATCAACAATAACTATACAATTATCAAATCTAGTAAAAAATAATATCGTCTATGTTTCTTGAGAAGAAACAAATTACCAAATAGCTGATAGAGCAAAAAGACTCGGAATAGAATGAAAAAATATGCAATTATTAGCTGAGAGTTGTATAGAGGATATTTTGGAAACTCTCACAAAAAATAAGTGTGAAGTTTTGATTATAGACTCGATTTCTGTAATGCATTCAAAAAATATTTCTGGAGTTTCAGGAAGTGTGAGCCAGGTAAGATTTATTACAGAATTACTTGTAAATTTTGCAAAAACTACAAATGTTGCTGTTTTTATAATCTGACATATTAACAAAGATTGAAACCTAGCTTGACCAAAAACCCTAGAACATATGGTTGATACAGTATTGTATTTTGAGTGAGATAAATATGATAATATAAGAATTTTGAGAGCATTAAAAAACAGATTTTGACCGACAAGTGAGATTTGAATTTTTACGATGTGAGAAAAATGATTAACTGACTTAAAAAATCCTTGACTAGAGTTTGTAAATTCAAAAGACGCAGCAATCGGTTCAAGTCTATCAATCACAATAGAATGAACTAGACCATTAATTATAGAGACAGAAAGTCTGACAACTTATACAAAATTTTGATATCCAAAAAGAAGTGCAAGATGAATAAATAGCTCAAAACTAGACTTGATTGTTGCAGTTTTATGAAAATATACTAACATAAAATTAGAAGCATATGATGTTTATACAAATATTGCTAGATGAATGAAAATAGAAGAACCGGGAATAGATTTATCACTTGCTGTATCAATTATTTCTAGTAAAACTAACAAACCGTTAGAAAAAGATTCTGTATTTATATGAGAAATTTCATTAACTTGAAAAATAAAAAAACCAATTCATCTAGAAAAAAGAGTAAAAGAAGCGGAAAAAATGTGATTTAAAAATATTTATATTCCAGACTGTGATATTACTTCTAAAAAGATAAAAATAATAAAGCTTAAAAACGTTTCTGATTTAGTAAAAAACACTAATTAAAAAAATAAAATAAATAAAGACCGGTCTTGACTCCATGAATTTTAGGAACTAGACTGGTCTTATTTTTTATAATAATAATTATTTGAAAAAATATAAAAATTTTAATTTTGAGAGCGGTAATAAAACTTAAAATTTACAACTCCCAATATCTTGAACCGTATTTAAGAAATTAAAATTTTTATATTTTTTATTAAAAGTAATAAAATTTAAATAATAAAATTATATTTAAGATAAAATTTTTAATTTATTCATGTAGTTCAAAAACCTCATCTAGAATTTTTTTTCATAGATTCTACCACTTCAAAATCAGCTTTTTCAATTTTTACAAACATTCATTGCCCTATTCTAGTTCATTTTTCGATTACGACTTTTTTGTCAGTCATATTCATAAATGGGAATTTTATAGTGTCTGTATCTCAACAATAATCTTGATCAATTACTCAAACTGAATTAACTTGCATAACTCAATGTTTTTTAAAAGTTGAACTTCTTGGTTGAATTTGCAAAACAAATCATTCTGGAGTTTCTACAACTGTACCTGTTTCAATTAGTTTGAATTCTCCCGGATCAAAACTAACATCTTCAACACTTTTAAAATCAAAAGCGCAAGCTCAAGAAGTTTCGTAAAACAAAGGTTTTCAATCAGGAGTTTTTATTCTAACTTTCATATTTTTTATTGTTAAGTATAATACAAAAAGTTTAAAATAAATTATCAAAAAAGCAAGTAAAAACTTATGAAAAAAATAATAATAATTTTTATAATTCTAATAATATTTTTTGTTATTATTAGTTATTTCTTTTTGTTTTCTAGTAAAAATAATATAGAAAATAATATTGTAAAAATTACTAAAACATCAGAAATATCTAATATTCAAAATAATCCACTTTGAATATTTTGAGAACAAAAAAATATTTGAGAAAATACTTTTAATGGTTTTTTTATTGATAAAAATACTATTATTACAGTCGAACACTGACTTAGTAAGAGTGAAAAAAAAATAAAAATAATTGATAAATTTTGAAATAATTATTATTGAGAAATTATTTTGAGAGATAAAAAAAATGATTTTGCTATAATAAAAACAAATAAAAGTTTTAAAAATTTTTCAAAAATTAAATTATCTGAAAAAATAAATAACTGACAAAAAATAAAAAGTATAAGTTTTGATAAAATTAAATTTTGAGAAATTAAAAAAATTGAAAATAATAAAATATTTTCTGATATTATTTTTGAATCTTGAGAATCTGGTTCAGTAATAATAGATAAAAAAAATAATCTAGTATGAATAAATATTTGAAATGATTTATCTAAAAATATGTGAATTTCTAATAAAATAAACCAAATTATTGCTAAGCAATAATTTGGTTTATTTTATATTTTAGTCAAAACATATTTTATTCTATCTTCTGCATCAACAGTAACTCAGTAAAAAGTTGACAATTCTATATCTGAATGGTCATCTATTAATTCTGCTATGTGGCTTTTTAGTCAAACCATGTCATCGCTTGGATATTTTAAATCTTTTACTACTTTTTCTTTTAAGTAAACTTTTCTAAAATCATAAAAAATTTTTTCAAAATGAGACTTTACTCTCGGAGATAATTGTGAATATTTAACCAAAAATCATGCGTATTCCATGCTGTCTGAAATATTAATTCAAGAAGAGATATCATTTTTAATTCTATTTACTTCTTGTGTCAATCAATCAATAATTTTTAATTCATTTTCATCATATTCAATAACTTCATTTATTCTAGAAGCAAATTTATTTCTTGTATTTCACAAAGAATTATTCGCTTTGTTTATAGATTTTGATCCTTCAAAAGAATCTTGCAATCTCAAAATATTATTCATAACAAAAAAATTACTTATTAAATATTTCCTTTCATTCAAGTACTTTATTCAAAAAAATAATTTTTCAAAATTTATATATAAAATTGATACTTTAGTGTTTTTTTTCGTAATAATCTAATAAAAACTCTTTTTCTCTATTATCAAAAAATGACCAAAATTTATCAATATATCCTTTTCAAAAATTTTCATTTTTAAACTGATTTAAATATCAAGTTATATTTGCTAACTTTAGACTTCATCAGTTTTTTATGTTATTTGATATTTTTGTATAATAATAAATAACTCTATAATCATTATATATTTCATTAAAATGTTTTTTTTCTTTTTGATTTAACAAAGAATAAAGAGTCATAAATTCATGGTATTTTATATGATTTGAAAAATCTTTTCATGAATCAATTAAATCATCAATTTCAAAAACAATATTCATAAGATTATCTATATTTTGGATTTCTTCGACTGAATAATCTAATATTTCTGAAACAGAATCTTTAAATGTTGTTTTTTGATCATTAATTTTTTTATTAATTTCAGCTTCCCTTGAAGATAAATATTCAAGTGGTCTAAATTTTTCTTGGTTATTTTTATCAAAAGTTTTTGGAATATTATTACTCATAAAATTAAATAAATTATTAAATTACTCTTAAGATTTCTTCTATAGTTGTATATCCTCTGATTGCTTTTAGAATTCAATCTTCTTTTATTGTTATAAGATCTCAATTTCTAGCTTCTCTAATTATTTCTTCAACTGAAGAGCCTTCTCTAATCATATTTCTTAATTTTTCATTAAGATGAATTATTTCATAAATTCAAATTCTTCATAAATAGCCGCTATGATTACATTTTTCGCATCACTCTCATTCATAAAGTTGGATATTTTTGGCAGGCCTAGTAGACATTCAAATATCTTTCATCATTGCTTCGATAATAGCTTGTTCATGAGAAGTTTTGTCTTTTTTTATTTTACAATGAGGACAAATTTTTCTAACTAATCTTTGAGCAATAATAGTATCCAATGCTGAAGCTATAATATATGATTTTAATCACATATTTACAATTCTATCGAGAGTATCTGCTGCTGATTTTGTATGCAGAGTTGATAAAACCAAATGACCAGTCAAACTAGCTTGTGTTACAGTTTCGAGAGTTTCATAATCTCTAACTTCTCATACCATTATTATATCTGGATCTTGTCTTAATAAAGCTTTTAATCAATTAGAAAAATTAAATCATTTTTTTTCATTTATTTCTGACTGAATAACTCAATCCATTTGATATTCAATTGGATCTTCTAGAGTAATAACTTTTTTTTCTCTAGTATTAAGTTTTGATAAAATTGTATAAAGTGTTGTAGTTTTACCAGATCAAGTTGGTCAAGTAACTAAAACTAATCAATTTTTTTTGGAAATAGATTTTTCAAGAATTCTTTTTGTTGTCCAAAAAAATCATAAATCATCAAAATCAACAACAGAATTTGAATTATCAAGTATTCTAGCAACAACATTTTCTCCTATTCAAACAGGCAAAGTAGAGATTCTAACATCAATATCCCTATTTTCAATTACCATAGAATATTTTCAATCTTGAGGGATATCTGTTATATTTAATTTTAAACCAGAAGAATATTTTAATCTTTCTAAAATTAATTTATATTCTTTTTTATTAAGCTTAAAAATATCAACTAAAACTCAATCAATTCTAAATCTAATAATTACATATTCTTCAAAAACCTCAAAATGAATATCACTACTTTTTAAAATTAGTGCTCAAATTGTTAAGTCTCTAAGTGCATCATCTGTTT
>JBEPWB010000033.1:0-12134 GCA_041642635.1 bacterium | reverse complement strand
TTAAAAAATAGTTTAGAGTTTCTTCTAAACTATTTTATTTAATTCTTTTTTTACTTTTTTGCAAGTTTTTTATTTGTTTTTGGCTTGACAATAGGGTTATTATATTTATTAATAATAAATTATTTCTTTTACTTTAAAATAAAAGTTAATATAATTTTATTCAACTTTTATACAACTATATGAATTATCACATTCACTCGCAGTAACTCAACTTTTTAAAGAATAATTATTACAATCATATGAATTAGAAATTCTTTGATTTAAAGAACTAGGTAAATTTCAATTTAAAGTAGTAGGTTTTCATAGATAAATTGACCGTCTTCATGAACTTGTAGCATAGAATAAACATTCTTGTCTTCAAGAAACGTTAGTATTATTTTTAATTGTACAATCTGGAGATACAGGATAAAAATATAAATAATCATTTCCTGGTTCTGCTCAATAAGCATATCTAAAATATATATTTCACTTATTAGTATCACATCTGTAAACTGCAGTTTGTGAAGAATTATAAGTATTTTCTATTCTAGAATCAGAATAACAAGCTTGTGTATTACAAGAAGTAGAAGAAGAAGGTTTAGATTCAGAACAATAGCTATCCGAAACTTGAGTTCAATCACTTCTATTACAGTATACATTTCTTGTTTTTGTTCATCATCAACAAGTTTGAGAACAACTTCACCGTGAAGAAGTATACCATGAATAATTATATGTGATGTAATTAATACTATCATTAACAACTAAACTCTCATTACCAGAACTATCTCTAAATTTAACTGATACAGTTTTTGTTCATTCTAAACTTGTTAGTGTTACGTTTTTACTTGTAGCACATGTTTCCCATGTTGGTGTTCATGTAATATCTCATGATAAATACATTTCTACTGTACTATCTATATTATCTGTAGCACAAGTTATATTTAATGTTACATTCGTTGACGTCGTTTCTGTAGCTCATCAGTTTATTGTAAAACTTCATCAAATTGGTGCTGTTGTATCTGGCTCAGGCTCAATACTTCATCATCCAGTTTCTTCAGTTGAACCACTATTGTCAGTACTTTCTACTATCTTAGTTACTAATTCACTTCATGATGAAGTCGTAGAATTATTTTCTCTACTGAATACTGGTATATATTCTTGTGTGTCTGTCGATAAATCTATCTTATTATCAACAACACTTGTTGATTCTTGTACTGGTATTTTTGTTGTTCATTCTAATAGTGTTCATACTGGATCTCACGTAGTATAGGCATATCTATCTTCGTAATTTGCATATGTTTGAGTTATTAGATTATTACTATATGCTGTTTCTCAATTTTCTAGCATTGATAATAATTGAAACTTTGTTTTATTTCAGTTTATTGTATATGTATAATAATTATCTTCTAGTGGATCCTTTGCTGTATCACTCACTCTTATTTCATTAAGTATTCCTGTTCCTGCATATCATTGATATGTTAATATTGTTGTTCAACTTCATATACTTACTGCATTATCGGGCATCGGCACTTTTCATTCTCTTGATTGTTCTATTTGAAGACCCGTTCTTATTTGTCATAAATCACTTATTCTTTTACTATCTCTTGATTCACTACCATATCATTGTAAGCTTATGAATCATATAGTTCATAGTATTGCTAATATTGTTATTACTACTAATAGCTCCACTAATGTAAAACCTTTGTTTCCCATATTTTTAGAAATTAAAAATAAACTTTAGTAAGATTTTAATCTACTAAAGTTTATTTAATTCTTTTTTTCGTTTTTTGCAAGTTTTTTATTTGTTTTTGGCTTGACAAAGAGAGTATTGTCTTTCTAACTAAAAGACCGGTCTCATACGAGACCGGTCTTGAAAAATTAAGAGAATATTATAGTTTTAGTTTATTTTAAGAATAAACTAAAAAATATTTCTAATATCAAATATTTTCTCTAATTCTCTCCAATAGTGATTTATCAACTTCACTGATATTTTTTGGCATACGAGCTTCAATTTTTACTATTAAGTTTCATACTTTTCAAGATTCTTTTTTTCAAAATCATTTTACTCTTAGTTTTGTTCAAGGTTTTGTACTTGGTGCTATTTTTACTTTTGCTTTTTGTCAATAAACACCTGAAACTTCTATTTTGCATCATAAAATTAAATCAAAAACTGGAACTTCATAAGTTTTTTCAAAATCTAGATTCTCTTCTTTTTTTTCTTTGCTTGCTGTTTGTGAATAAGATTTTTGTCTTCAAGAATTTGCTCATCACATTCAACCAAATAAATCTTCAAAATTGAATTCAAAACTTGAAGAACTTCATCTAGTGCCTCATCACATTCATCAAAAAATATCTTCAAATCATCAAAATCATTGAGATTGTTGTCAACCAAATGGATTTCATCAAGAACTACCTCAAAAACTAGATCCAGCAGAACCAAAAGTATCATATTGTTTTCTCTTTTTTTCATCTCAAAGAGTATCATATGCTTCTCAAACTTTTTTGAATTTTTTTTCTGCTTCTGGTCATTTATTTCTATCAGGATGAAACTCCATTGCTTTTTTTCTATATGCTTTTTTTATTTCATCTTGAGACGCATTTTTTGAAACTCACAGTACATCATAATAATTATTATTTGACATTGTATATATTTTAGTTATAAATTAATAAAATACTTTAAAAATAATCTTATATAAATATGTGAAAAATTACATTATGTATTGTAACATTTTTTATGTTTTTTTCAATAGCAAATATCACTAAAGTTAGCAGCGCTTCAATAGAAAGTATTCTTGATTTAAATTTTTGATTTGAAGATAGACAATTAAATCTAGATGAAATAAATTATTACAGTTATAATTCTAGTTATAAAAATCAAATGCTTAATAATTTTACAAGAGCAGATAAGTTATTAAGACAAGAATTAACCAGATTATATAGAAACTGAGAGATAAATTACAATCAAATGAATTGAGTAATATCAAGATATAACAAATTTATTTATCATATTAATAGATATTTTTATTATGAATACTTAAAAGAAAATTATAATTATTCTGAATTATCAATAGCAAGTAACAGAAACTTCAAATTTGCTAGAACATATTTTAATCAAACTAAAAATATTATAAACGAAAGCAGAAGATAATAAAAAATAACTTATTAAAAATTAATAAGTTATTTTTTATTGTCTTGTTTTCTTTGTTCTTTTAACTCTATTTTTTTCTTTTCCCAAGCTAATTCTTGTTTATCAACTTCATCTATTGTAGAATAAATTTTTTCTTCAACACTAGCTTTTGGTTTGCAATATTTTTCACGAGAAACTTGTAATATTTTTTGGTATCTTTTTTGAAAATCCATATCATTTTTTTGATTAGGAGCAAAAGTTGCAGCAGAAAAAACTCCAGACGGCATTCAATCAATTAATTGTTTTGTATAAATATTATATTTTTTTAGATTCATCAAATCATCTTCCATAATATTTCATGCCAAAACTTCTTTCAAAATATGAGCGTCATTATATCAAACCTGAAAAGCTATAACAGATCAAACATTACCAAAAACCGCTCATCTAACTGATTCTTGCATTTGATCAATAAACTGATTTGCCATAACTAAGTTAAGCTTATATTTTCTAGCCTCACTCAAAATAGTAGCAAAACTATCTGTTGCAAAATTTTGAAATTCATCAACATAAAGATAAAAATCTTGTCTTTTTGATTCTGGCGTATCTGATCTACTCATCGCATCAATTTGGAATTTAGTAACAAGCATAGCTCACAAAAGAGCAGAAGCATCTTCTCAAATTTTTCATTTTGACAGATTAACAATAATAATTTTTTTATTATCCATTGCCCATCTAATATTAAAACTGTTTTTTGGTTGCCCTAAAACATTTCTAAGAATAGAACTAGACAAAAATTGTCAGACCTTATTAAGTATTGGTCAAATAGCTTCATTTCTTTGATTTGGAGCCATTTTTGCAAATTCTCAAGTCCAGAATTTTTTTACTACTGGGTCTTTTATTTTTGTAACTACTTTATTTCTATAAACCTCACTAGTAAGCATCAAAGGAATAGAAATAAGAGTTGTATTTGGATATTCAAGTAAAGCAAGAATAGTATTTCTCAGAATATATTCTAGTCTTGGTCACCAACTATCTCAAAATATTTTTTTAAAAATTCAAACCAATCAAGAAGCAACCAAAGGCCTAAGTTCAGGATTAATATTTTCAAGCATATTAAAAGCAATTGGCCAAGAAGTATCACTTGGATCAAAAATAATTGTTTGATTTGTTCTAGATTTTGGAATAAATCAGATTACAGATTCAGCTAAATCTCAATGCGGATCAATAACCGCAACTCATCTTCATTTTCTGATATCATCAATTATCATATTTTCAAGCAAAGTAGATTTTCACATTCATGTTTTTCAAAGAACATACATATGTCTTCTTCTATCATTTGGTCAAATCCCGAAATCTTGATTTGTTCATCTAAAATTTGTTTTTCAAATTGGAGTTAAATCTTCTTCAATTTTGTTATCAGAATTTTTTTCATTAAGCACTGGTAAATTTCCTGGAGGCTCAAAAGCACGTGAAGAAACCCAGTTTATTTGTGGAGTTTTAACATAACTAGTTGGTAAGTGAACTAATCAAGATAATTCATTTGTAGATAAAACAATATCTGAATTTGCTTTTCTATTTTTGATTTCATAAATAGTTTCTTCATCAGAATAAATTCATTCTAGATCTAGAGAATTTAATCAAAAATATGAAAAAACCGACAGTGTAGAAAAAATTTCTCTAATGGTTCATTTTGATTCAACTCTATCTTCTCAAGCATGAATAATATTTATAGAAGTTTTGTAACCTGATAATTTTAATTTATTTTTCATAAAAGATATTGAAGTATCTTTTTCACTATCTAGAGTTTCTCAAGATTCTTTTTCTCATTTTTTAAAAAATAATTTAATTAAAAAATTAATAAAAATTATTGGAGAAAAAATTATCTTTAGAATAATTAATTTATCACTTAATAAAATTTTTTTCATAAAATCTGGAGAACTAGACAAAATAACATCAATTATTTTATCTTGATCTTTTTTCCAAATACTATCTTTTATAGGAGTAAAATTTACTTGAAAAGTATTTAGAGTATATTTTCAAGTTTTTGAAAGCGATGAAGTAATACTAGAAAAAGGATCAACCATATCTTGACTGGCTTCTTCTTGCAATTCTGTAAAACTTTTTATTGGATAAAAAATATGTTTTGATAATTTAATTTTTCAAACATGAATTTTTTCATCAGGAATATTTTCCAAATAATCTCCTACTTCAAAAATTTCTACATCAGTATAATGAGCATATATTTGGTTAGATAAAAAATTAGCATATTTTTTTGGAGACACAACAAAAAATCTGATTCTATTTCATACTTTTGTTATTTCAAATGAAAAAGTAGGCTGAGAACCAGTATTTTTTAGCTTTTTTGAATTTTCAAAATCTTCAAAAACTTTATGCAGTATGATTAAAATATGCTCAAAAACTCAAGGTCATTTGAGATTATTTCTATCAACTAGTATTTCTAAAACAACTCTATCCATATTTTTTTAGATTTTTTTAATATAAATAATTATACTATATTAAAACAAATTTTACAAATAATTATATGACAAATTTTTTGGCGAATGTTTGGTGTTGAGTACATTTTACCCTGATTTCAAATTCGTCTAAATCATAATTATTAAAAACTACAAAACTATCATCATCAATTCACAAAAATTTTTCTTCTATTAGGTCAGAATATTCATCAAAAAGAGCAACCCAAGCAATTCTGTGGTCATCTCACATTGGATGAGAATTTCATCAAACTGTTACTTCTATACGAAAATTATCATGACTTATTTGAATATCATGCTCTAAATCAATTTTATCAACTGTATCTTCATCAATATAAGTTATTTCTTCATTTATATGATTGAAAGTGTCTATTTCTTGGCAAGATGGGCAATAATTTAAATCTTCTATTTTTGTTCACGCAGGAATTCCATCAACACTATCTCAAATTGCTTCATCATAAATGTAATTGCAATTAATACATAAATATTTCATTAACTTGATTTTTAAATATAAAAAGTAATATAAATTATATTATATATAAAATAACAAAATAATGAAACAATTTTTTGATACAGCACAAAAGGAAAAATTTGAGAAATATTTTGGTATAAAAAAATTTTCTAACAATCATGAAAAAAAATTATTTCAAAAAACTTATGATTTTCTTCCCTACATAAGTTGGATTCCATGATTACTTATGGTTTGAGTTTGAAATAGTTTATCAATGAATTGCACCAACAAAAATAGCGATATTGATCTTTTTATTGTTACAAAAAAAAATACCCTTTGGCTTAACAGAATAATTATAACTATTATTTTTAGTGTTTTGTGAGTCAAAAAAACTAAAAATAATCACGCTCAGAAATTTTGTTTAAGTTTCTTTGCAACTGAAAAATGAATGAATTTTTGAAAATGGAGTTTAGAAAATGATATTTATTTATATTTTTGGATTTTATATTTAAAACCAGTTTTGAACAATAATAATACTTATGAAAAATTTTTAGAAAAAAATTTTTCTTGGGCAGATTTCTGAGAATATAAAAAAATAATTGAAAAAAATAAAAAATACATAAAAATATCAAAAAATAAAAAAAATCCTTGAAAAATTAGTAAAATATTAGACAATTTATTCAAAAAAATTTTTATAAATAAAACAATAAAAAATTATAAAAAATTATGAAAACCTTACTGAATAATAATAAATAATGATTTATTAAAATTTCATAATAATGACAGAAGAAAGAAAATAAAAAAAGAATTAGAAGATTAATCTTCTAATTCTTTTTCTACTACTTTTACATCAATTTTTCAGATTCTTGCGTTATCTATTTCGATAATTTTAAAACATAATTGTTTTTGAACATTAGGATTTTCTTCTCCATAATCTTCTTTAATTATATCAAAAAAGATTTTTTCTCAATTAGAAGGAAATCAGTCAAGAACATGAGTGATAACATAGCTTAGAGTTTCTCAATCAAATTCTCTGTGATCAAGTCAAATATCCTCTAAATAAAGTTCATATTTTTCTAGTAAATCTTCGATTAAAACATCACTTTCAACTCTCAAAGTATCTGATCAAATTTCAACGAATTCTTCATATCTCCTATCAGTTTCATCCCTAATTTCTCAAAAAACTTGCTCAATGATATCTTCAATAGTTGCCAAACCAGAAACTCCACCGTATTCGTCTATCAAAATAGCCATAACTTTGTTAGAGTTTTGAAATGTATCAAATAATTTTAAAATTGTTTGATTAGATGGAACTTTTAAAACTTTTCTTAGTTTTAAATCTTTTATTAATTTATGAGAATTTCAATCTTTGTATTCTTTTATTAAATCTTTTCAAGTAATGAAAAAATTTATTTTATCTATTGTTTCGCTGTAAACAGGCAATCTAGTATGAGTATGTTCAAGATAATAATCAACTGCTTCTTCCACAGTACAATCATCACTTATTGCATCGATCTTTACTCTAGGAGTCATAATCTCTTCTACAACTGTTTCATCAAATTGCAAAATTGATTTTATTTTTCAGTGTTCATGATCATCGAGTCAACCAGATTGTTTTCACATATCTATAAAAGATTCTATTTCTTCTCAAGTTATAATTTGTAATTTTTCTTTTCAAGAAAACACCTTAATAAGTATTTCCATAAAAGATATAATTGGATACAAAATTATCATAAGAAACTTGTATATTGGAGCTACTATTAGTGAAATACTTGAGGCATTTTTAGTTGCAATACTTTTTGGAATTATTTCTCAAAAAAGTAAAAGTAAAAAAGTTATTATTCATGTAGATATTCAAATTGCTGTACTTTCAGCAATTCAAAGTCCTCAAGTTTTTGCAATCGTAATTGCAATTGAAGTAGCAAAAGATGCAGTAAAAGTATTAACTAAATTATTTCAAATAAGAATAGTTATAAGCAATCTATCACTGTTTTGTTTGATTTTTTTTAGTGATTTTGATCAGAATTTTTTGTTCTTTACAAGAGAATCAACCTTATGTTCTGGTAAGCTCATTAAAGCTAATTCAGTTCAAGAAAAAAATGCAGAAAGAGTAAAAAGTAAAACAAAAAACAATATGAGTAGAGGATCCATTTTAAAAAAGTATTATAATAAATAAGTAATAATTATTTGCATTTTATTTAAATTTCGGCCTTTGTAAAGTTAAAATAAAAAGATTAGAATTATAATTCTAATCTTTTTATTTTAACTAATTTTTAATACATCTTAAAGGGAATAATCTATTCTCTCACCTATCTTCTCAAGGTCTTCTAGCTGCTATATTTGCATTAAGTTCATTATTAAAACCTAGAGCTCTCCATCATCATTGAATATTCCAAGGGTAAGTTGTTCAATAATGAGGTCTTGGG
This sequence comes from bacterium, assembly GCA_041642635.1. GTDB lineage: Bacteria > Patescibacteriota > Gracilibacteria > BD1-5 > UBA6164 > JAAZVM01. Next base: position 3,659 of record JBEPWB010000033.1, on the reverse strand, counting down.
TCTGCTGGTCTATTCATTACTAATTCATTTGATCAATTAACTTGCAAATAAGTATACTTTGGTATTTTTAACTCATCAATTACTTGTAATAGTCTATTTTCTAATTCTACTTCAGAAGAATATCAATAATCCGAAAAATCTCTATTCCAAACTACGCAACTTCAATTTTTATGTGATCAACAATTAACTCAATATAAAGTTTCAAAAATTCAAACTGCTTCATCAGATGTCATAATATGATATCAAGATGGACAAGCCCCCCTTCATCATGACTTATAATTACCCTTTGCTCACCAAATATTTAGAATGTCATATTGAGTTTCAACTGAAATAGGTTCTGAATAAACAGTGTCATTAAAGTACGAACTTGGTTTTCTATCCCATAAATCGTAAGTATTTGTTAATCAAGTTGAAGTTTTTATAGAATTATCATAAATTGAAAAAGGATGATTATTTCAAAATTGATAAACAACTCATCAAATATTTGATTTACTAGATCAAAGATCACAACTACTCATAGTTACAACATCTCAATTTGGTCAATAAATAACTATATCATTTCTATCACAAGAAACTGAAGGATAAACCTTATTTCATTCAGAATAATTCAGATTTAGAGTTATTTCTCAATTTGTATAATTACTTCATTCATATCAAGTGTTTGCTACTGAATCAGAAAAAATAAGAGTTCAACTTTTATAAATAGGTTGCATTCAATCAGTAACTATACTTAATTCTCAAAGACTATCTGACATAACATCAAACTGACCTTGTTCTGGAAGTAAATCTTGGATTGGAACATTATTTGAATCTAATAGAGTTCATAATCTAGAACCAAATCATCTAGGCACTCTTTGTGACAAATCTGAATCAGCAAAGGCAGAATTTGAAAAGTATGAATATTTTTCTAAATCCATAAATGATACAATTTGATAACGAGTTTTATTCTCACTCAAATAATAAGTATATTTTGTTTCTCCATCTGGATCAAGCGGATTAATTACCATTCAAATTTCAGAAGACAAATTATCTCAAATATTTCATTGGTATCAAATTAAAACTCAAGAATTTGTTCAGACTCAATATTGAGAATTATATATTTCTATTTTATCATCAGGTTCTGGCAAAATTCAATTACTGGCTCTATAAACCTCTAGTCAAGTTCTAGTTTGTCAAATATCAGCTATTCTTTTACTATCTCTAGCTTCGCTTCAATATCATTGCAAACTAATAAATCATATAGTTCACAAAATCGCTAATATAGCAATAACAACTATCAATTCAACTAAAGTAAAACCATTTTTGTTTTTCATAGGAAATTTATTTTTTAAAAATTATAAACAAAATTATAATAAATATTTTTTTTGTTTTATGAAAACTTTTTTATATTAAGTACTTGATTTTTAGCTGTTTTAATGTATGAATAATTTTTAATATTAAACAATATTTTTTACTATTTCATCAATTTTTATTTCTAACTGTTCTCAAGCATCAAGATTTTTTAATTGTACAACTCAAGCGTCAAACTCCTCTTCTCAGCAAATAATAACGTATTTTATTTTCTTGTTATTTGCATATTTTAATTGCTTTTGAATTTTTGCTTCTGAGTCCAAATAAATTTCTGCATTTATTCAATTATCTCTAAGATTTTTTAATATTGATAAATTATTTGATAAATATTTTTCTCACATATTTACAATCAAAACTTCAGAAGTTGTTTTTTTTGTAGGATTAATTTTTCACAAATTATTCAAAATTGACAAAAGTCTTGTTAATCAAATACTTCAACCAACTCCTGGATAACTATTTTTTGTAAAATTTGAAGCCAAATTTTCATATCTTCATCAAGAACTAATACTTCACATTTTTTCTTCTCAGGCTATAAAAGTTTCATAAACTGTTCAAGTATAATAGTTTAATCCCCTAGAAATTGCTGGATTTATTTTTAAAAAATCTTCTGGGACTCAAAGATTTAACAAATTATTATAAACATATTCTAATTCTTTTAATCATTCTTTTAACAATTCATTAGAAAATTGTGAATAAAATTCTAATAGTTCTTGGCTTGTTTTTTGTTCTCATGTAACTATAAATTCAAATATTTTTTCTATTTGAGAATTTTCTAGTCAAACTCATAAAAACATTTCAGTTAATTTGTCTTTTCTAACTTTGTCTTTTTTATCAATTATTCAAATTGTTCAAACAATATCGTTTATTTCTAAAGATTGTAAAAATCATTCTAAAAATTTTTTGTTGTTCAAATTGATTACAAAAGCTCAAAAATTCAGTTCTTTTAAAGAGCTATAAATAGTTGATAAAACTTCCACGTCAGCAAAAAGTGGTAGTTTAGAATTACCAATAATATCAATATCAGCTTGATAAAATTCTCTATATCTTCCCTTTTGTGGTCTTTCTCATCTATAAACTCTAGAAATATGTTGTCTTTTGAATGGAAAAGTCAATTCTCATTCATACATCGCTACATAACGAGCAAGAGGAACTGTTAGATCAAATCTCAATCAAAATCATTTATCGTCTCAAACTTCTCAATTTACTCTGTGAATTCAGTATATTTCATTATCATCAGCTCATTTTGAAAGCAAAACTTCCAATCTCTCAAAAACAGGCGTATCAATCGGCGTAAATCAAGATAAACTATAATTTTTTTTGATAATATTTTTATAATTCTCTTCTATCAATTGGTATTCTGGTAAATTATCTTGAAATCAAGAAATTAATTGCGCTTTTATCATTCAAAAAATTTTAAAAAATTATTATTGAAAACATAATAATTAAATTTATAAAAAAATAAACTAAAAAAATGCAATAATTTGATTTTATAAAAAAAGTATAGTAAAATTTTTTAAATATTTAATTAAAAATACTAAAAATGAACAACATGAAAATAAATATTAAAAATATGTTGGAAGAAAAAAATAATGATGGTACTCCAAAAAATGAAGAATCATCACAAGATCAAACTCCAACTAAAAAAGAACAAAATTCTGAAGTTCAAGAAGTTAAAAAAGAAGAGAGAAAAGAAATCCCAAAAATATGAATTAGTAAACTAAGTCATAAAAAAGAAGAAAATATTGAAGAAGATAATGAAGTTAATAATAATGAAGAACTTCAGTCTAAAAATAATTTAAAAAATGAAAATTTAGAACAAAAAACTCCAAATGAAAAATTAGAAACAATTGAAGAAGAAGACAAAAACGAAGATGAAGAGAAAGAAGAGGAAATAAAAAAACCAAAAATAAGTATAAATATGGCAAATAAAAATATTTTAAAAGAAGAAGTGCCAGAAAAGAAAGAAAAAACAGATAAAGAAAAATTTGAGCAATTAAAAAAACAAGATGAAATAAATAATTCAAAGGAAGAAGATGAAGATATAGAAAAATTTCAAAATGAATTTTTCAATGATGAAAAAGAAGAAAAAGAAAAAGAAGATAAAAAAGAGGAAAAAAAAGAACTTTTTAGTAATTATGTTTCTTGATATGAGCAAAAGCTAGAAAAATACGAAAATAAAGAAATTATAAAACTAACAAAAAAATTAAAAATATTAACAAGAGTGGTTTATAGCTTTATTTTTGTTTGATTAATTGCCTGAATAGGTTTTGCTAACTATTTTATATATGATTTTTCTAAAAATACTCCTG
>JBEPWB010000032.1:0-12848 GCA_041642635.1 bacterium | reverse complement strand
TTTTCTTCTATGATTCAAGAAGGCGAAGAATATATAAAACAAGATTTAATGCCTATTCACCATAAACGTAAATACTTAGATGGTAATATTTTAAACCAGATGGGTACTTTCAGTTTTTGGATGGATGATGTTATTGACGGTGCCTCTTTTATGGCTTCTGCTTTAGTTGGAGCTAAAGGTTTGAATATGATAGGTTCTGGGATTAAAGGTTATACAGCCTTAGCTAAACAAGCTTCTAAAGGACTTAGAGCAGCCAAATTAGGTAAGATTACTCCTAGTAATATTGCTTTACAAAAGGCCGCTAAGTTTATGGATTTTACTACTATAAACTTATATAATTCAGTCACTGAAGCTGCTTTTGAAGCTAAAGATGCTAAAGATTCTATATTAGCAGGTCTTGAAAGAGATGTACGTTTGGGGGATATTACTGAAGATGAAGCTAACAGAAGAGCTTCGGCTGCAGCTAGAAATACTTTTGGATGGAACGTAGCAGCTTTGATGCCTTCTAATGCTATTACAAATTCCATGATGTTTAAGAAATTTGACTATCTTAAAAATATTGGAGGTATTGGAGCGATAGGAAAAGAGATTAAACCGTTAACAACTCTTAATAAATTAGGAGCATTTGGTAAAAGTGCTGCATTATCTATGGCTTCTGAAGGAGCCTACGAAGAAAATATTCAGTTAGCTGTACAGAATTATTTTGAAGATTTAGAAGGTAATATTGAAAATACTAACTTTGGTCAAGATATTCTTGGAGTAGTCAGTAATATGGCAGAAAACTTCACTACAGACGAAGGTCAAAAAAATATAGCTTTAGGAGCTATTATAGGTTTTATTCCTGGAGGTGTAGGAGGAATTAATAGTGTAGCACAGAAAAGTAAACGTACAAGATCTTTAAATACAGCATTCAATAAATTTTTAGAAGATTCTAAGAATGGTATCCACGATTTTTATCAAAGACAACCTGCAGTAGATCCAGATTCTGGAGAACAGATGAGAGATGCTAGAGGTAATCCCATGTATAAAGACGCTGTAGTTATAAAAGACGGTAAGCCTGTAATAGACAAAGATAAAATACGAGGCGTATTTGCTAGTATATATAACAATTATTCAGACTTTGTGTCTTCACTTAAAGCTTCAAATAGTGGTAATAATACTATCTTTGAATTTATAAAAAATCGTCAAATAAGTAGAACTGTAGCAGGATTCTACGCGCTAGAAGGTAGTGCTGAAACATTTGATGACTGGGTAGACACTAGAGCTGAAGAAGAAAAAGCAGATCTAGAAAAAGCAGGAATAGAAGTCAATGAAGATTTTATTAATCAGACTAGAGAAAAATATAAATCTAGAGGTCGTAGATATTTAAACTACTTAAGTCAAATTGATAATAACTTTGCAGGTCTAGTTACTTTACCTAATACGAATTTAGGATTTGCATTTAGAAACAATCTAAAAGCAGAGCAATATTCTGTAGCAGTAGAGCAAGATTTTTGGAGAGAGAAATTAGAAGATTATCAAGAAGAATTGGATAATGCTGAACAGAAAGGAAATACCAGACTCGTAGGTATTATTGAAAAAAGAATAGGAGAAGTCAATAATTTAATGACTGATCTACAAGCTAAAACCATTGATTTATTAGACTCTTCTAAACAAGAAGCAAGATTTAAAAGTCAACAAGAAGAGATTGAAAGTATTACAGAAGGTAAAGGAGCTGTAGATAGTAATTTAGCAGAAGAAACTAATGAAGTTACTGCCGAACAGAATGCTCAAGTAACTGAACAAGAAAGTGTAGGAGATCAGACAGCTAAGACTGAAACACATTCTATTATAAGTAAAGACACAACTGTAAATAGAACTAAGAAATTTGACAGTGCTACAGCTGAAGCTAACGGATATCAAGTAGATGATACTAATGTAAATGCTACATACCAGACTACTGACACTAGCGCTAACAACTTAAAAAATAATTTCAATACACAACGTTCTGAAAATACTAAGAGATTAGATACTCATGTTAAACAGAATGATCCAACTGCTGATATACAAACAGAGATTACATTTACTAGTAGAGATACTGATAATACCACTTTAGATTATAAACTGTATGATAATTTTGAATCACTTCAAGATGAACTACAAATAGAAGAAGAATTACCTCATGATTTTAGAACTTTCAAACCTACAGAGTTTAGACTTAATTCTGTAGAATATGGTAAAGAAGTATCTTTTGCAGAGATACAAAAAGGAGATGAAGTACGTAGAGTAAGAATTAAAAACTTAGATCAGGAATTTTCCGAACAATCTGAACAACCTAAACCTTCAGTATTTTATAGAGCAGATAAAGAAAATAAAACTCTGCACACTATTATAACAGATGCTGATAACAATATAGTTAGAGATACTTATACTGAACAACGTACTATGTATACTCCAGTAGGAAGTGAGAAAGAAGTTGCATTAAATTATGTTAACGGTAATCTCAGTTCTGTAAGAGTAAAAGATCAAGTATCTCAAGAAATAGTTTCATACAATATTCCTAGTGGTAGATATAATCTTTCTAATATCAATACAGCTTTTAAAGATTTCATAATTCAAGAAGGATTTTCAGAAGTAAGACCTACAGAAGAAAGTATAATAGATGCTGAAACTGTACAAACTAGAAAAGAAATATTAGAAGAAACAAGAGGACAAGCCGATATAATCAGAGAAGAAATCAAAGAAGATTTAAAACAGAAAGTAGAAAAAGCTGAAAGAGAATTAGGATTAACTTCTAAAGATAATACGTTAGAGGAGCAAAGAGATAAAGCTAGAGAAGTTCAAGCTAATACCTCTTATGTAAAATGGTTGTATGGAGATTACAGTTTTGATTCTAGTACAGTAGCTAGTATATTTGAAGATGGATATGTAAAATATCTACCTGCTATATATCAAAATGCTGTAGGAGTTTTAGAAAATGTAAATGGTCAAATTCTATTCAAAGAAGTTAAGGAAGATGGTACAAAAGGAATCGAATATATTGTAAGTGGTCAAACAAGTACAGACACGTTCGGTGATTTAGATATATCTATATTAAATCAAACTCCTTTTGAATTTGAAGTTTCTACTAATAATAGAATATATTCAATGCCTTCACCTAAAACTAGAATAGAAACTGAAGGTAGGCCAGAAGTAATTACAGAGATAGGTCAAATTCCAGATCATTCATTTTATTCGAATGAGTTTGAATCTATGACTGATGCTATAGAATATGATGTTGATGGTAATGTAAACTCTGTAACTCTTTGGGATACAGATGGTAATAAAATATCATTTACAAATCCTTTTATTGCAAGACAGTTAGCTTACAATATAGAACTTATAGAAGCAGCTGAAAATCAGATAATGGAAGAATATTTCAAAGGTGAAGATGACTTTGTTATTTATACTTTTGAAAATAAAGAGTATGCAGTATATAGAAAACCTGGAGGAAAGTATGCTATTTTAGATGTAAATACTGAACGAGCTATTACAGGTAAACAACATGCTAAAGTTAAAAATTCATTTGCTGAGCAGATGTATTCGAGTATAAAAGAATTAAGTGCTCAAAGAATTAATGAAAATAATAAATCTAAAAAAGAAATAAGAGATGAAGTTAAACGAGCTGCTAAGAGTATTAGACCCGCAACTGCAAGAGAAGCTAACAAACTCCCCGATGAGTCAGAGGTTAAAGATCCTGAGAACAGAAAGGAAAAAGAGAGCTCAAAAAAGGCAGACCAGGTAGAAGATGATCTTGCTAGTGTAGTTGCTGAAGAGGTTGCTTTGAAAGAAAAAACTGAAGAGTTGCGTAAAGAACAGTTAGCTGCAGAAGAGAAAAGAGAACTTGAAGAAGAATCTACTAAAGATGTTACTAGCGTAGAAATACTTTCTGAAGAAGAAGTTCCATTACCTACAGGTGAATTGGAGGTTGTAAAGGGAGCTGTAAGAGCAAGTGCTTCTGCGATATCTTATGTACATTTTGATAGAAATACTAGAGAATTTAAAGTAGACAACTTAGATGCTCATATAGATTTTGTGAATAACACTGCAGAGAATATTGAATTTATTCCTAGAATAGATTTTAACTATACAGATTTTTGGAAAGATCATCAAAGTCTTAAAGATCAATTACAAAAAGAAGATTTGACTGATGAGCAAATATCTGAAATATTAGCTGTATATTCAGAAGATTTCAAAAATATAGTAGATACTCTTCCTATAAGATTAGACACTTATGTAGGTAATAAAGAACCTTATGAGAATGGTATTCATATGCATACTACAGCGTATGATAAGATATCTGCACCTATAGAAATTCTAAATATTGAAGATGCTGTAGAAAGACAAAAAGCTGTAGAGAAATATATCAGAGAACAGCAGATGTTAACTAGGCATGTAAGAAAACAAATACTTACTAGACTGTTAAAAGATGAAACTATAATATTAGCTGCAGAGAATAAAACTAAAGGTAAAATAAATAATGTAGGTGAGAATAGTAATTTAGGAGATATAATACATAAAGTAGATCCTAATGTAGATCTAAGAACTGTTACTATAGGAGTTGGTGTAAGAAGGCATACTATATACAAAAACAGAGAAGATATAGTAGACACTGTTGCAGATATTTCAAAAGGTAACGTATTCTATGAAACTTCATATACTGCTAATGGTGAAAAGGGACTTATTAAGCTCAATCCTTCAAGATTAAGTGCAGAGCATGCAGGTATAGTATTTAAGGCTCTTAAACAGGCTTATACTAGGGATTCTGGGGGTTTTGCAAGTAAGTATATAGGTGAAGAAGTAGAAGGAGGTCTTACAAGATTACAAGTATTGAACACTCTTGTATATTATGGAGATGATAATACTAAGATTAATCCTAAAGACAAACGTAAAGCACATCTCATAAACAAACAGTTATGGGTAGAGAAAGCTAGTATACTTCATTTTGGTAATCAGACTCTTAATTTACATAAAGCTTCTAAAGAAGATATTCAAAAATTTGTACAGTGGGCTACTACTAATAAAAACTATGCTATTAACAGGACTATGTTAGGAGCTAAAGTTAAAGATCTTAATAAATTTAGGATTGGAAATTTTACTTATGATAGTACTGTAGATAATTATAATAGTTTTATTATTAAGAATGGTATAATTAAAACTGATGTAGATATTGTACCAGGCACAAGTTCATTATTTAGACATCCTGTTATAGGGATTGATCTACAGTCTGGAGGTATTGACAGTACTGCACAAAAAGTAGAGCAAAGTACTATTGATAAATATAAAGGATTACGTCAAGAACCTACTACACCTAAAGTAAAAGTAACAGAAGAAACTGCAGAACAAAAAATTGGGGATACGTCTTCTTTAAATATTAAATTGCATAATCTAGGAGTAAAAAATTTAAAACTCCCAGAAGATTTTTATAATATTCCAATTTCTAAATTAGGATCTGTAAAAGGCAAATTAAAATCACGTATTCAAGATATTGCTACAGATATTAGAAAACTAAGTCCAGACTCTTTTGAAGGTTTAATATCAGAAGAAGATATAAAAAGACTTGAAAATTTAAAACCGTTATTAGATGAATTTAATTCTGTTAATATACTTATAGCATCAGATAGATCAGAATCTAATATACAGAAATATGCAGAATTAAATAATAAATTAAGATCTGAAATTAAAAATATACTAAATCCTTACATAGAAAAAACTTTCGGTTTTAAATTTATAGAAAAAGATATTCCAAATATTAAAGAACAAGAAGAAACAGTCCCAGAAACTGAGCCTGTAACTAACAATCCTAGTGTAGCTGGAACTGCTTACGGACAGACTTTAAAACAGCTAACATCTGTATCAGGTATAGAAGTACTTCCTGTAGGTAGTAGATTATATGTGCCTATAAAAGAAGATGGTAATATTACTAAGTATTCCATAGGTACTATTGTTAAAGGAAAGACTGGCAATGTAGGAATATCCTTGAAACCTAATTTAAGTCACTTCATGTTAGGTGAACTTAATCAGAAACTAAAAGCTTTAAGTAGTTTCGCATTTAATGACGCTGCAAAGTTATCAGAATTTAAAAGTAAGATTTCTTCTGAAAAAGAGAATATATATTTTGATAGTCCAGCTAAACCTGCTGAAAGTAAGATAGAATCAAAACCTGAACCTAAAGAAGTAGTTAAAGCTGAACCAGAAGAGACTTATACTGAAAAACCTGTAGAAGATCAAATTGAAAATACTGAAGGTAGAAAGTATTTAGATTTACCTGAAGATACAGATACTGGGGATTTAAATATTGATGATATAGGTCCTACTCCTTGGAGAGAAAGCACTTGGTCATCTGATAATTACTACGTGGTAGATATGCCAGTAGAACTTAAGAAATTACATAAAAGACTTAGAGCTGATAGATTTGGTCGTAAAATACCTGTAGAACAAGTAGATAAACTTATCAAAATAGCTACTAACAGACATGCTTTTGCACAGTTTAGACATGACGGTTTTAGATTATCTAATTTGGCAGAAGAAGGTTCACTTCTTCACGAGGCTTTTCACAGAGTATCTTTAGCTTATTTAACTGAACCTCAAAGACAAGCTGTATATGAAGATGCTAGGAAAAATTATAAAGCTGAATTAAAAGAAACTTACAATAAAGAAAAATTTACAGATAAAGAAGTAGAAGAATTTTTAGCAGAAGGTTACAGAGATTATTCTTTACTTAAAGAACACAATGAAAGAATAGGACTCAAAGAAGAGCCTAGTCTCAGTATACCTAAACGTATAGCAAATTTCTTTAAAGATCTATATAATTTTATAAGTACTTGGATTACAGGACGTACAAGATTAGATTCTTATGATGTAGCCAATTTGTACAAATCTATAGATAATGGTAGATTTAAATACGCTAGAATAAGTAATGAAAATCTTACTAAGTTAAAAGGAAAAGCTTATAACTATGAAGTTAAAGGTAAAGAAATAGAAAGTATACAAAGTCCTGAAGAGTATAGAGATATAATACAAAATCTATTCTTTTTACTTGCTGAGTCTAACCGTTTAGTAGAAACAGAGGAGGCTACAGGAAGAGTTTCTGTAAAAATAAGTGATTATAATGATGTAAGTAAAATAAAATTTGGACCTTTATTAACTAAAGTAGACGAATTAAGAAAACGTTATAACAGTTCTGCTAAAGCTTCAGATAGAAATATCCAAAGAATACAGAATAATGAACTTTCTACTGTACAGTTTTTAGAACTTAAAAAGAAATTAGGAAGTACTACTTTAAATAAAGATCAGATTATCCAAAGATTAAGATTTAATTCTGATGTAGCACTTAGAGCTGCACATATTTTCAATGATGTATATAATAATTTTGGTATATTCAAAGAGACTATAGAAGATTATATGTCTAGTATGAATATTCAGAAAATTAAAGATGATTCAGATATTAGTATAACAGAAGTAGATGAAGAGACTGGAGAAACTACTTCAGATTTCGATAGATATAATAAGACTTCTTACATGTCATCATCTAAAGATAATACTTCAACATCTGTAAAATTTCTTATTTCAATGCTTCCTAGAGAAGAAGGTAGAAGTACTACAACAGGACTATTAAAGTTTGTAGACTTTAGTCCTACCTGGTCTAGATTGATGAATGATTTGATAGGATCTAGAGATATTGAAGGAATGATGGAACGTCTTAAAAAAATGTCTACAGATAATATTACTTATCAATCTCTTATCAAAAGATTAAATGAAGACGAGAATCTTAAAGTTCAATTCTATAGAACAATACAAAAATATAAACACAGTTTTGTAAATATGCTAGTATCTGCTGAAAATGCAGAAACATTAGACTATAGACTTGTTAATGCTGCTGTTCAACAAGCTTCTAGTAAGTTCGCTAAAGAATGGGGTAATAACTTTATTAACAACTCTTCATTATTTACAAAAGAAAAAGGAAAACCTGCACAAGGAAACGTCCAACTGTATCAAAATCTTACAGAAAAATTCGATAATTTATCAGCTGATTCAAGAAGGAAATTAAATAAGGATGGAGAAATAACAGATCTTAATAGTAAAATAAATCAATTGGTAGATTTACTTAACAGTGTAAATATAGATATTGATGCTCAGACTATTAGAAAGGCAATGTTTGATCTTGATGGTATAACAGAAAGCCACAGATTTGTAACATTACTAACTTCTAAAATACCTTACATCTTTAATGAGGAAAGTACTCTTGCTAAAGTTATAGAGGGAGGTGTACTTAAAGGACCTAAAGGTAATAAAATACCTTCTAATCAAGTTTTCTTGAAAGAAAGTGGTGCAGTATTTTTAGCTACTGCTTATGCAGAAACAAGACCTTTTGAATTAGGAGATACAGTATATGGACCTCAAGGTAACAGATATTACACTATTTCTCAGAACACTTACATGTCAGATAATATAAGAGAATTACATAATGATCCTGCTCTTTTCGTAGAAAAAAGATCTGATGCTTTGTATAATCAAAATTCAGTATTTTTAAGAGAATTAGCAGACCCTAATAAAGCTAAGAAAGTAAAATTGTTGACTATGTCTGCTCTTATAAGAGAAGATATGTACGATACAGGACGAGAGTATCAAGCTATTACAGATCTAGAAGATATAATGATGCGTATCACAGCTATAGAATCTGGTAGACTAGCTCCTCCTACTCCTGCAGACCGTAGATTTTATTATTTCTATGAAGGATTCGATCCTTTGCAAGTAGCTTTAGACGTAGATAACAATGTTTCAGACAGTATTGTAGATATCTTTGAAGGTTACTATCAAGATGAAGTTAATCGTATAAAAAGAGTTAGACAAGAAGTAGATAAAGTACTTTCTGGAGAAATGAGTTCCAGAGATTTATTTGAGACTTATCATTATAATAAATATATAGGAAGAGATCAGACAGGAGAAGGTATTGTAGATGGTAAAGTATTAAAATCTGCAGGAAAATACACTGGAAGAGGTGCTAACTTTACTCACTTTAACGGTTTTAAATTAGATATGACTTCTTCTGAAGTACGTGCTAAAATACAAGAGACTTTCAAAGATAGATTAGAAGATTCTTTACAGATGTTGAATGATCAAGGTATTATAGGATATCAAAAAGGAGGAAATATACAGAATATACTATTAAGTGATAAGAAACTTAAAAAATATGAAGATCTGGTAGGAGATACCCAACTAGCTTTAAGAAGTATGGTAGCTAATTTTGCTATTAATACTATGTATTCAGCTATAGAGACTGGTAAAATATTTACAGGAGATCCTGCAGCTTTTAAAAGTTCAGAGGATTATGTAAAACGTTTACCTGGTTTTACATCTACTGGAGATAATTTGAATAATAAATTTAGTGAGAACTATTATAAAGATAGTCCTCTAATTCATGCAGAAGAATATAATGTCACTACTTTCTCAAGTCATGAGATTAGAAGTGCTTATTATGAAGATCTAGTTAAACTCCATTCAAACTATTATCTTGAACAGGGTATGGCTAAAAATGAAGAAGAGGCTACTAAGATAGCAGAAGATAAATTAGAAGGATTATTAGAAATTGATCAGACAGATGCTCAGACTTTTATATCCCCAGAATTATTTAGAGCTATCGCAGTAAAATTAGGTGAATGGTCAGACGTTAAAGAAAGTGCTTATCAGTTACTTCAGTCAGAAAGAGAGCTTACCAGAGAAGAGAAAGTAGAACTATCTAAGGTAGTTATGCAGCCTCTTAAAATGACATATATGAACATCATATATAGAAATGGTCATGCTATTCCTGTATTTGATAAGATGTCTATGGCTACTCTTTTTAGACCTATGGTTGAAAATACTCAACTTATAGATCTATTAGATAGAATGGAAGCTAAAGGTAAATATGTGGGACGTGAACCTATACATCAAGTTAAATTTCATACAGCTGAAAAAGTAGGTATAAAAGACAGAAGAGAATTCTTTTCAGATAATACAGAAGAATCTTTAACTGATCTTATAGATGTTTCAGTATATTCACAAAGCTTTGAGAGACTTAGACATCAGCTTATAACTGATCCTCACGAGGTTACAAAAACTTTAATAGGTAGCCAGTTTAAAAAGATAGGTATCAGTAATATAATGTCTAATGATATATATGAAGTTAATGGGTTAGGCGAAGTGTTTGGAGAAGATGTTAGAAATAATGTACATGAATTACTTTCAGAATTATCTGATAGAGGAATAAACCAATTCTATGACGAATTAAAAATAGATCCTCAAGATAGACAGTTTACAGACAATGCTTTATTGATTGCAAAACTTAAAGAAGAAGCTAGAAAAGCAGCATTACCAGATTATCTTATAGAATCATTTAAATTAGATGTGAATGGAAATTTCTATTTAGAGATAGATTCTTTTCCAGGCAATAGGAAATGGATACAAAGTAGAATAATATCTCTTATTAAGAAAGCTGCTATTGATTTAAAATTGCCAGGTAATGTATTTATTCAAATGTCTGATATAGGACTTAGAGATAAACAATTTTCAGATGAACTTAAGTTTATGGATAAAGATGGCTTCATGGAAGCTAAGATATCTGTAAATGTATTCAGATCTTTAATACCAAATTTTAGTCAATTAACTCATGAAGAAAGAGTAGATTATATAAAAGATAAAGAACTTGCTTCTATAGGATATCGTATTCCTACACAGGGTCAGAACTCTATTTATATGATGAAAATAGTAGGATTTCTACCAGAGGCTGTAGGAGATATTATAGTACTTCCTAAAGAGGGTCCTGGTATTGGAGGTTTTGACTTTGACATTGATAAGCTGTATGCTATAAGACATAATTATAAAAATGGTGAAAGAGTAAAATTTTTAGACGACGATAATTCTACAGATAAAGAAAGAGCTTATACTTATACAGAAGAAGTTTTAAAGTCAGAACTTAATAGTACTAGAAAAGAGTATGCTCAGGCTATTAAAGAAACTGCAGCAACAATAGAAAGCTCTAAAGAAGCTATAGAATTCGCTAAAAATGAAATTGCATCTATACAAGAATATATTGAATACTACTACGATGTAGAAGAAAATGTATCTAGACTTAGAGAACAGCAAGATATCAAGGCAGGTAATTATATACTTAAGAAAGAAGCTGTAGAGAAGGTAAAACAACTTAAAGAGGATTTGAAAGAGACTATTCAAAGTCTTAAGGATGAATGGGTAAATAATAACTTAGAAGAATTTACTTCTAGAAATATAAATCAACAGAATATCAGAGAAGCTGTAGAAAACAGATTACTAGATAATTACTTAGGAGTATTAAATAATAGACATCATGTCATAAGACGTACTACTCCTTTGGGATATACAGCTAATATGATGCGAGGACTTTCAGAGAATATAAGAAAATGGAAAGGTGTAAAAGAGAATGTTACTGGAGCTTTAGAAGCAGTTTCTCCTAGGTATCAATTAGATGTGAAATCTAGATATAAGTTTGGACAGCAAGGACTAGGCCCATTTGCATTAGCAAACGTACATCATATATTAGGACAAGGAGTCAATTTAGGTCTACATACTTTTATAGGAGTAGGTAATATTGATTCTGATACTCAAAGTACTGATTTATCACAAGTATTAGGAAAAGACAATATAGATATTACTGAATGGTTTTCAGGTCTGATCGATGCTCACGTAGATATTGCTGCAGATCCTTATGTATATTATTTGAATGTGAATGATTATACTAGAGATTTAGTTACATTGTTGTTACGTGCAGGAGTTGGTGGAATAAATACTTTCATGTTTACTGCTCAACCTATACTTGAAGATATTGCCAAAATGACGGCAAATAGAACTAATAAATTAGGATTAGAGATTAGAGGTGTAGAAGATAATATAAGAGATCGTTATAATTCAGAGATGCGTAGATTGGCAGATAAAGGTTTTACACCTGAAACTTTTAGTCCAGATAAGGTTAAAGATATATTATCAAAAGGTAACCTTGAGAACCTTTTAACGTCTAATAACAATAGAACTGCAGACTGGTATAATAAGCAATTATTAGTATTGGATGCTTTTAATTACATGAATCAAAATGCAGAATTCTTAAAAGAAGCAACATTAACAAGTCGTATAGATACTAAGAAATTTGGATCTTCCTTTTCTGAGGTTGCAGCATTTAAAAATAGAATAATAAAAGCATACGAAGATATGAGGAAAGGAGTAGGTGTTAGAAATTATGATAGATTAATGGAAGATACTTACTTGAATACTCTCGAGGAAAATAGTATAGAAGTAATAGAAGATTTACTTGGAGATATAGTATTAGAAGCTACTCCTGCATTTAGAAATTTCTTATCTGATGTACTTAAATGGACTGGTAATTTTTACTCTTTGAAAGAGACTGTGATACCTAATATTGTAGATGAAGTCTATACAGGTATATACGCAGAATTCTTTAGAGATCAGGGAATGACTAGAACAGAATCATCTAATCTTCTATATGGTGAAGAGAGTATACCTAAAATTATACATGATATAAGAGCAGGTACTAAATTTAGAAATCTTAAAGATAATAGATTTATCAGAATGTTAGAACCTTCTTATGGTGAAAATAGACCTGATTTTGTAGCAGTATTTAAACCTGATAATAAATGGTATAGAGATGATATCTCAAGAGCTTGGAAAGAAATATTTGAAGGAACACCAGCAGAAAGAGATTTTTCAATAAGACTTTTCAAATATGCATTTTTAACTTCTGGATTTAAAGGAACATTGAATTCTTATCATGATCTTGCTCCAGCAGAGTTAATAAAATATAT
>JBEPWB010000031.1:0-12900 GCA_041642635.1 bacterium | reverse complement strand
TGTCTTTTTAGACTGAACTAGCTCTTATGATCCTGATTTTTCAGATGATTGAAACCTTGAATATAGTTGGATAATCAACGGAGATAGAGTTAATTTAACTGATTCTAATTTTAATGGATCAAATGGGTATTATACTTTTGATTCTATCTGAGAACAATCTGTAACTCTTGAAGTTATAGATCCAGATGGAATAGTTAATCAAAAAAATTCAAAAGTTGATATTAAATCAATATTATCAGTAGATTTTAATGCTTTTCCTAGAGTTGCACAAAGAAATAATTCAATTAGGTTTGTTGCAGATTCCTCAGAAGCTAGATTTTTTGAGTGGGATTTTTGAGATTGAAATACTGAAGGTTGAAGTAATTCTACAATTAACCATACTTTTTCTAAATCTTGAGTTTATGGAGTTACTTTGACTGTTCTTGACGCTGACGATAATAAAAATTCTTTAACAAGGAATGTTTATATTTGAGATACGGATTCTCCATATGCTTTTATAAATATACAAAATCCAAATTGAAATGATGTTTCTTTTGATCCAACTGCTTGTTCTTGAGAATGAGCTTATGTTATTAACAGAAATCAGAATTTTACATTTTCATGACAAGAAAGTCTAGATGTAACATGAAAAAGTTCAGGACTATCTTATTCTTGGAGACTTTGAAAATCTCTTTATAATAGTCAAGATTTTCAAAAAAGATTTGATGAATTAGGTTGCAGTGAATTAAAATTAGTAGTGAAAAGTGACAAAAATTGAAAAGAAGACTCAGAAACTATAAATATAGAAGTAGAAAATATAAAACCTACTTTATCTTGATTAGATGTTAGAGTTAAAGATTTAAATTCTGATCCAGTTATTGTAGAAGTTTCAGCTCTTTGAGCAAAAGATGAAGACTGAGTTATTCAATCATATTTATGGTATTATTATACAGATGTTGATCCTGAACCTCAAGATTTTAGATCTACTAGAACAAATTCAACTTCTTTTGTGCTACCAAAAATAACATGAAATTATTATTTTGTAGTTGTTATGAAAGATAATAACGAGGAAAGATCTATTTCCGAGGAAGTAACAGGATCAAAATATTTTATTACTCTTACTTGAGATAATATAAATACACCACTTCTTGATTTTAATGTTGATAATTCTTCGGTTTGAATTTGAGATGAAGTTACTTTTTCTGCAAATGCTGAAAATATTTTATGACAAAATCTTAATAACAAAGTAAAATTTTCTTGGGATTTTGATTGAGATTGATTTTATGATAAAGAAACAGATTCAAATGTTACAACTCATACATATTCAAAATCTTGAGAAATGAGAGCAAGAGTAAAAGTTTCTAATAAATGATTTTCAAATACAAAAACCTTAAGTGTTAATGTTTCAAATATTTTGAAACCTGATTTTGAATATTATTCTTTTTGAAATAACGTAGTATTTTTTGATACAAGTCTTTGAGAAGCTAGCGAATATGAATGGGATTTATGAGATTGAAACACATCAAATACTCAAGGATCATTTGCTTATGAATATGAAGACTCAAAAAATGTTCACTTAGTTAATTTAAAAATTACAGAATGAACAAAAACAAGAGACGTAACAAAAAGAGTAGTTAGAAATGTTGCAAATATTATAAAAATAAGAAAACAAGATTTTCCAGTTATTTCAAATAAAAATATTACTGAAGAAGATAAAATAATATTGGAGGATGAATCTGAAAAATTGTATTTATATTTTGGTTTTGATAATGAAAAATCAGAAAATTTTGTTATCGATTATGATACGGAAATTGATTCTGACTTGAATTGATGAAAAGACGATGATGAAGACAATAAAAACTCTAATTCTTATTTTTCATGAGAACCAATTCTTGTAGAATTAAATGAATTTAAAGAACAAAATATTAGAGTTTTTACAAAAGATTCTCAGTGAAAAATTCTGAATTCTAGAGATTTTACTATTGTAAAAGAATATATTGAAGAAGAAGAAATAGATTCTAGTTCTATAATTTTTGAATGAGTTTCTGATTCAGTAAAATTAAAATTAGAAAAAATAAAAAACTTAGTTGATTCATTCCCAAAAGAACACAAATTAAAATGATTAATGTATGTTCAGAGATTAAAAGAATGATGGAATGATAATAGAGAAAAAACTAATGTAATTCTTGAATTTTCATCATACTTAGATGAATCTTGAGTAAGTTCAGCTTGAGAAATTATTGATATTTTAGAATCTCTTTTAGTTGATTGAGAAGCAGATAGATCAGAAAAAGCAATTGCTTTGAATGCTTTAAAGAATATGCTCCCTCAAAATATAGCTTGTATAGAAGAAGAAGTTTTAGAGATATGATGAGAAAAAGTTAGTTGTTATGAATTATTAGTTGCTAGATTAGAGGTTATTTGAGAAAACTCAAATATTGATGAAAATGTAGAATTATGAAAACAAATTCTTAGAAATGTTGCTGCTGATACTACAATGTCAGTAAAACAAAAAAATGATTTTAAAGCTATTTTAAATACATTTGTTTATGGATGAGTGAATAATATTCCTGATGAAGAAAAAGAAATAATTAATGAAAATGACGAAACTATAAATTGAGATTCTTCTTGAATAGTAAGTGTTTTATTATCAATTTTAAAAGTAATTTTTTATATAATACTACTTTTCTTATTTATAATTTCATGATTCTTTATATTTTATAAACTTACAAATAAAGATAAAAATAAATCTTTTTCTGATTTTATAGTTGAAAAAACTTCATGAACAAAAAGTAATAAATCTAATAAAAATAATGATGTTGATGATGTAAAAGATATTTTATGAGATGATATGTTGTCAAAAAAGAGTGATACTAAAGATGCTAAAGGAGATGAAGAATTTGTAGATCCTTTTGCTTATGATGAACCAACAAAGTTTGAAAATATTGAAAAAGAAAATTCTGAACCTTCTACTCAAAAATATCCTGAAAAAAATAAAACAGAACCAAAAAAAGAACTAGAAGGTAAACAAAAAATTGCTCAAAATAATAATTCTTGACAAGGAGTTTGAGATTGATGAGTTCCAGATTGGTTAAAATGAAGTTTTGAAGGTGAGTTTTCAAATGATGAAAATAAACAAAAAGAATCAGAAACAAAAGTTTTTGAACCAAATTTTTGAGAAGAAAAAAATCAAGAAGCAAAACTTCCGGATAATAAGATTTCTCATAATAAACCGTTAGAATCAAAAACTACTGAAAAAAAATCTTTTGAAACACAAGCTCAAAAACCTAAAGAAAATCAAAAAACTACTCAGCAAGAACCAAAAAAAGATACAAAATCAAGCTCATGAGAAGCAAAAACAGATTCTCAAATTCCAGACTGGTTAAAATGAAGTTTTGATGAAGATATAAAATCTCAAGATAATATGGAAGAAAATTCTAATATTCCAAAAGAGAATTTAGCTAAAGATACAAAAAAAGAAGAATTAAATAATATTTGAGAAAAAAATCCTAAAACGGACAAATCTCAAACATTAAAAAATAATACTTCTACTAAAGAAAAATATGTAAAACCAGAAAAAAATACTTTAGATAAAACTACTGAAAAAGTTGAAGAAAAACCAAAAAAATCTGAAATACCTAAAGAAAAAGAAGCTAATTCAGATTCTTTTGATAAAAATAAAACAGAAGAAAAAAATATTCCTCAACCAAAAAAAGTTGATTCTGAAGAAAAAAAATCTGATTTAGAGTTAAATTCTAAGGAAGAATTAGATAATTTAACAAAAATAGAAGATGAAAAATCTGTTACAAACAACAAAACAGAATCAAGTATTCCCGATTGGTTAAAATGAAGTTTTGATGATGAGAAAAAATCTGAAGAAAAAAAGCAGGAATTAGTTCCAGAAAAAAAATCTGAAGATAAAATCTTAGATAAAAAAACTAATGATGAATCTATTAAAAATTCTGACTCTACTCTGAAAAAAACTGAAGAAAGAACAATTAAACCCACTACAATAAAAAAAGCTCCTTTAAAAAAAGAAGCAAAAGTTGAAGATAATAAAGTTGAAAAAAATGATTTAACTCCAGATAGTTTTGATGAATCTGATACAAAAGAATCACCAAAAAAATCTAGCCAACAAAAAACTACTAAAACTACAAAAAAAATAAATAATGAAAAAGTTTTAGAAGAAAAACCAAAATCTACAGAAAAAGATAAGGCGGAAGTTAAACAAAAAGAAGCTAAAAAAACTTCAACTCAAAAAGGAGAAAAAGAACCAGATAAAAAGCAAGATTCTAATGAGTTATGGGATGATTGAATGAAAATTCCAGATTGGTTAAAAACTGATGAAGATGACAAAAAATAATAAAAAGTACTATTTTTCCAAAATAGTACTTTTTATTGATTTTATTCAAAAAAAAATATAATTAGCTAAATACTTTTAATTTATATAAAAAATAATGGATTTAAATAAAAAAATGAATACTTCTGAGGTAATAAATTTTTTCAAAGATTTATTAATCATAATTATAATTGTGGTAATTATTAGAACTTTTGTTGCTATGCCTTTTCAAATTAGCTGACAATCAATGTATTCTTCTTATTATGATAGAGAATTTATAATAGTTGATAGACTTAGTTATTATTTTTCTGATCCTGATAGATGAGATGTTGTTGTTTTTGAGCCTAATTTATGAAATGATAAAAAATATTTCTTAAAAAGAGTTATTTGAATTCCGGGTGATACTCTTAGAATAGAATGATGAGAAATTTATGTAAAACCTGAATGAGCACAAGATTTTGTAATGTTGGAAGAAGATTATTTAAATGTTGAAAATAATTGATATACTTATGTATGATCAAACAGGGAAGCGATAGAGTATAATCTTTGAGAAGACCAATATTTTGTTCTTTGAGACAATAGGAATCATTCAACTGATTCAAGAGAATGTTTTGTTAGCTGTAGAGATAGAGAAGAATTTATTTCTGAAAGTGATATTGTTTGAAAACTTATTATAGATTTATGATATTTTAACTTTCAAAGATTTTCTTTTATTCAACCAAATCTTTGAATAGAAACAAAACCTAGATTTTTCTCTTCACCATCTACTTTTGATTATGATAATTTGTAAAAAATATGAAATTTTATTACATAGATAAACCTTTGAATATCAGTAGTTTTGATGTTATTAGAATTTTGAGAAAAAAATTAAATACTTCAAAAATGTGACATACTTGAACTCTAGACCCTCTGGCAACAGGAGGTCTTTTAATTGCTATTTGAAGCTATACAAAACTTATTCCATATTTTGAAAAGGACAAAAAAACTTATGAATTTGAGGTTAGTCTTGATTGAACAACAGATTCTTATGATTTAGGAGAACCTGTTAAATATTTGGATGAAAAATTACAAAAAAAATACAAAAAAGAGTTAACTTTTGAAAAAATAGATAAAATTATAAAAGAAAAATTTACTTGAGAAATAACTCAAATACCGCCAAAATACAGTGCTCTAAAAATTAATTGAAAAAAAGCTTACGAACTTGCCAGAGAATGAAAACAAGTCGAAATAAAACCTAGGACCTCTAATATTTTTAGTATTGAAATACTAGATTTTAATTACCCAAAATTATCTCTGAGAGCAGAGGTCTCTGCTTGAACTTATGTGAGATCAATTGCTTCGGATTTATGAGATATTTTATGAACTGGATGATATGTTACAAAACTAAGGAGAACAAAAGTCTGAAATATTAATATTTCACTTGCTCAAAATTTGGAAAATTTTAACCCAGATAATTTTTTAGAAGAAAAAGAATTATTTAACCCAGAAGATTTTGTGATTTTACCAGAAAATATTCAAAAAAAAGTAGATAATTGATTACAAGCATATTGAGACTTTGATTATCCAGTATGAAAAAAATTATTTGTTTTTGATTGAAATAATATAACAAATGTTATAGAATACAATTGAGAATATATTCAAGCTATCCGTAAAATATAACTTTTTACCAATTTTTGGTTATTAAAAAGCTAAAAATTGGTAAAAACCCAAAAAAAGCTAAAAAAGTCAAAAAAAAATTTGCAATACTAATTTTTTTAACTACAATACACGAGCTTTAGAAAATACAAGGGTCATTAGCTCAGTTGGTAGAGCAGCTCCCTTTTAAGGAGAAGGTCCTGGGTTCGAGCCCCGGATGACCCACCAAATCTATAATAAAGCAAAAAGCTGGATTACGTTGCACCGTAATCCAGCTTTTTATTATTTTTTCATTCCGCTTTGGGGGGACTGATTAATAAATATTTATATTATCCACATATTGTTATGTTTATCAATAACTTAAGTTAAATTATATTAATTGCTAAATTCTTCATTAAAAGTATATTATATTAAATACCTTGTTTTTATTAAACATTATCAATTGCTCTGATTAATTTATCTTCAGCAATTTTAGAGATTTCTAAAATTTTTTTATCATTAATTGAATCCATTGCTACAGTAGGTAAAATAGAAGATATAAATATTTTTCAATTATTATTATAAATAATAACGTTGCAAGGAAGTAATAATCATATTTCTTTTTCTTTTTGTAATGCTTCGTAGGCTATTTTTGGGTTACATGCTCAAAGGATAATATAATCATCTAAGTCTTCTCAAAGTTTTTCTTTAATCGTTGATTTTATATCAATTTGAGTTAATACTCAAAATCATTCTTCTGATAAAGTAGATTTTAATTTACTAACTGCATCATTAAATTTCATACTAGTTTCCTTTGTATATCAGTATTTTGTCATTGGTTCAAAAATTATATTATAAATTTGGCTCTACTCTGAGATAAAAATGTATAATATAGTTTAAATTTAATTAACCTATTATCGTATTATACGTTAATCAAAATATTTTTCAAATATAAAAATAAACAAATCTTTTTGAATATATATATATTTTTTTATAATTAATAAAATTATCAAATTTTATTAATTATTTATTTATAATAGACCTTATTATTTTATATAAAAATATATGCAATATTTCATTCTTAATTTTATAAAGTTTTTATTAATATTAATAATACTTATACTTTTTTTATATTATTTTTTCATTGAAGAAAAAGTAGATGTAAATAAGGAGCTTACAAATCAAGATTTAAATCTCGCTAACAATGATAATGCGATTGAGAATGATATTGCTGTGAAAGATGTTTATTTGGATACTGTTTTTCCTGTAAATAATTATACTATTAGTTCATGATTTTGACCAAGATTAAAAGCTTCAGAGTGATATAGATATGATTTTCATCGTTGAATTGATATACATTGAGAAAAATGAGCTGATGTATTAACTATTGCTGATTGAGAAATATATAGAATGTATATAGAATGAGAAGAGTGAAATCCCTATACCAATTGATGAACTACAGTAATTATAAAACATACTCTTGATAAGCCTTTTGATTTTCATAATGAAAAATATTATACAATATATTCTTTATATATGCATTTGGATTCAATAAATGAAGAATTATATCAGAAATATAAAAATGAAAACTGAAAGATTTTTGTTAAAAAAGGTGACAATATTTGAACTTTATGACAAACATGAACTACTTGATTTAACCACGTACATTTTGAAATTAGAGTCTGAGTAACTTGTTCAAGAGAATATCAATTAAGAAATCCTGATTTAAACTGTTCTAAAAAAATAACTGAGAATTGAGATCCTCATATAAATCCTTATATTTTTTTGAATTATGAAGATTTAGATACTACTCATCTAGAAATATTATCAAATTGATCTCCCATAAAAGTAAAAGTTTACTCATATAGGAATGAACTTGATTTTAATAAAATAAAATTCGAGTATATATGATGAATCAAAGTAATTGATTTTAATAATAGGATATGAATACCATTTAATGATATTGATAATAATCTATATGATTGAATAGAGATAACCCCCTTAAAATTTAATTCTAGTTCAAACATGTATGAGATAATTTTTACTCTTTATGATATAGATAGTCTTAAAAATATAACTATAACAGATATAAATTGAAAATCTAAAAATTTTATTTTTAAAAATTAAAATATGAAAAAAATAATAAAATGATTTACTCTAGTTGAGTTAATCGTGGTCATAACAATTCTATCAATACTTTGAACTATTGCTTTTATAAGTATCCAATGATATAGTAGGGACGCTAGAAATTCTAAAAGATTAAGTGATGTAAGAAATATAGAAAGTCTAATGTGAATTTACATGATAAAAAACGATAATTATCCTATACCAGATGATTATATTGAAATAAAAAAGTGACCAATTATTTTTACATATCAATGAGTATTGAAACAAAAAACTCTTTGAAATTTATGATATCAATGAGATTTACTTGACCCAATTACTAATATTCCTTATACATATTCACTAAATAAAAGTAAAAATAAATTTGATATACTTTATTATTTAGAAAATGGTTCTTCTAACAATTTATTTAATCAAACATATGCAAATGTATATGAAGAATGAATAATCAAAACTAGAGGTAGTTCTATTTGAATACTTACAGACAATGAAAGTAAACCAGTAAATTTATCCGGATCAAATATAGACTTATCTACAAATAGCAATATATTTAATTTGTATTATAATTCTAAATCATTAAGTGGAGGTTGAAGTGATATGATTAGTTACTATTCATATTTATCGAATAGATTTGAAAGTGATGATAATTTGGTTTGATATTGGAATATGGAAGATATAATAATTCAAAATTGAAAATTATATATTGAAGATAAAAGCTATAATAATAATCATTTATCTATTGAATGAGATTCAAAAATATTATCAATATGAGAAAAAATAAATTGAAGTTATATAAATTTATCAGATAGTTGATCGTATTTAAAAACAGAATTGACAAATACCTGAAGTGTTAGTTGGTCATTAAATAATTGATATACAATAATTATTTCTCATAAATCAGATGTTGATAATAAATGAAAATGATTATTTTTTTTAAACGAAGCATATAATTTATCAATTACTTCAACTACATGAAGAGTATATTGATCAGCATATAATTTATGAACTGCAGATTTGACTATTTCAGATAAAGATAATCAATTATGAAAATGGAATATTTCAGCTTATACATACGACGATTCAAGCAAAATTTCTAGAATTTATAGTAACTGAATACTTTGAGATGAAGAATTATGACAAAATGTAACTAACTTTAATCCAAATTCAAATACTATTTATATTTGAAGGAGATGATTCAATGATACAAATTTTGTATGAAATATAGATGAAGTATATTTATTTAAAAAAGCACTAACTTCAAGCTGAATAGAATTATTTTCTGATAAACTAAGAAAATAAAAAATGATTAACTAAAAGTTAATCATTTTTTATTTTGTCGTTTAATTGTTTTTCTAACTCTTCTAAAATCAAAAAATTATTTGAAGATTCTTTATAATTATTCTTTAAAGTTACTACTAATTTGTAGAAATCATTTATAAGTTTAGGATTTTTATTTTCTAAAACTACAATTATATTATTAATTTTAGATTTTTTTTGTTCACTTAATTTTGCTATTTTTTCATCATTTTTTTCTTCTTTATTATTTTTTGTGTATTTTTCTGCTTCAGATTTTATATTTTCTATTTTATTTCTCAAATTTCTAAATTCATCATCATTTAATCATTTTTCACTTATTTCTTCTAAAATATTTTCTGATTCTTTTAATAAATTATTAAATTCCTCTTTATTATTAAAATTATTTTTTAATTCAATTATATTTGAATCAATTATTTCTATTTTCTCTTTTATATTTAATTCTTCATTTAAAAAATTATTTTTAATTTCATTACAGTTATCAAGTAAAGCAATTTGATATTCATATAAATCTTCTTCAATATTATTTAAGTTATTTATATGAGAAAGATATATTTTATATTTTGATATAGTTTCATCTCTAACTTTTTCATATTCATTTATACTATCATTATATCATAGACTTATGAATTCGCTTTCTAATGTTTTAACTTCTGTTTCTAAATCTTCAATTTTTTCATTTAAATCATCTAAATCATTAAATTTTGAATTAGTATGTTTTTTAATTATTGTTTTTTTAAAGTCTTTAAATTCTTTTACTGATAATAATTCATTAATATTACATGATAATCATTTTCTTAATTCAATATCAATTCTGTATGCATTATTTGAAATATGTCTATCTAATTCTAATCAAAAATTTTCAAAATTATCAATATTTTCAACAAAAATATTATCAAAACTTAGTTCATAATTTCAATAAGAATAAATTGTTAAAGAAAAAAATAGACAAATTATTATTGTAAATTTTATTAAATATTTCATATTGTTTTTATGGGATTAAAATATTATTATATTTAATTGTACTTAATTTATTTTTAATATCAATATTGAGTCTAATTAAACTATTTCTCACAAAAAAATGATTAACTTTTAGTTAATCATTTTTTATTTTGTCTACTACTTTTTTAGCAACTGATTTATTATCTTGTTCTAGTGATTTATAAAAACTGTAACACATAACTATTAGAATTATTCAAAAGGGAATTCAGGTTAAAACTGTTACGGTTTGTAGCGCATCAAGTCATCAGGCTATTAATAAAACACTTGCAACAATTCATTGCATAGAAGCCCAGAATATTTTTTGCCATTTTGGTGAATCATATCTTCAACCAGAAGTTAGTGTGTCAACTACAAATGATCAAGAATCAGACGAAGTAACAAAAAAACTAGCAACCAAAACAATTGTTATTAATGAACTAATTATTGCAAAAGGATATTGTTCTAGCATTCTGTAAATCGCTGTTGAAACTTGTCCGTTTGCTACAGCTTGGGAAACTATATTGTTTCAGGCTAATTCTTGAAATAAAGCACTTCATCCAAAAACACTGAACCATAAAAACACAACAATGCTTGGAACTAACATTACTCACAAAATAAATTCTTGAAAAGTACGTCATCTAGAAATACGAGCTATAAATAAACCTACAAATGGTGACCAAGAAATCCACCAAGCCCAATAAAATATCGTATTAGCACTTTGCCAAGTTTTGCTCTCAGCTCACCCATAAGTATTTGCCCAAGAACCAAGAGCTATAAAATCTGCTAAATATACTCCCACATTTTGAATAAATCATTTTAACAAAAACATTGTTGGTCAAAGAATTATCAAAAACATCATCAGAGTAAAAGCTATTTTCATATTTATTTCACTAAGTTTACGAATTCATTTATCAAGTCATAATATTAGTGAAAGTGTCGCTAATCAAGTTATTCATGCAATCAAAGCTATTTGTAAAATAACAGAGTTATCTAATCAAAAAACATATTCTATTCAAGCTCACATTTGATCTGCTCATAATCAAAGCGAAGTTGCTAGTCAAAAAATTGTTCAAGTAACAGCTACAATATCAATTATATCTCATATTGGTCAATATATTTTTTTACCTAATAATGGATAAAAAAGTGATCTAATTGTTAAAGGAAGTCATTTATTAAATGAAAAATACGCAAGTGCCAAGGCAACTATTGCAAAAAGCGCCCAACCGTGAAGCCCCCAGTGCAAAAAACTAAGTGTCATTGCAGTTTGTGCTGCTGTTTCTGGATTTGCAGAATTATTGACAAACGGATTTGCTAAAAAATGTTGAACTGGTTCTGCAACACTCCAAAATAATAATCAACTTCAAATTCACGCACTAAATAGCATAGCAAACCATCAAGCAGTTGAAAAATCTGTTTTTGCTTCTGGTCATCCAAGTTTCATATTTTTGAATTTTCAAAAACCTAGATAAAGCGCAAAAAATAACAAAATATTCATCGCCCAAACAAGTATCCATCAAAAATTTCAAGAAATATTTTTTTGAATATTGTTAATTATTTCTGACATTTTTTCAGGACCAGCAATTATTGTCACACTTATTAATAAAATTATTATAAAAATAGATCATAGAGACACAACAGGATTTGATTTTATACCAAACAAAGTTTTTTTATCACTACGAATATTTGAATTTTGCATATAGTTAATTTTTTTTAGGATTTAATATTATTTGCTTATTCATTTATTCATCGAATTTTTCTATCATTTGAGCAAAAATTTTTAACAAATTTTCTTCATATCAATTATTTTGTGTTAACCAAGTTGATAGATTAAAGGCAATTGTAGGCTTTGAGTATTTCCTAAAATATCAATTAAATAATCTTTCATATTCACTGGAGATTTTTTTTGAATTTTTTAATTTTTGCAATCTAGAATCAAGTTTTTTTAGACTCAAATCAAATTTTTCTTGACTAAAATCTTCTCAAAATTTTTCTGCTCTAGAACTCAACGTTTTTATTATGTAAGTTTTTATAGAATCAACTTTGTAATAATTTTCAAATTCTCAATCCAAAACTATCCAATTATATTCTTTGAAATCATTTTCAAATATTTGCCCGACTTTGTGTACTTTTCTAATTGATTTCATAATCATATCTCTATCGATATAAAAATTTTCATCTCTATCAATTAAAGCAATTACGTTTTGGTATCCGAATAATTCGCAAGCAAAAATATACCATTCATAGAGCGCTCATTTTCATCAAACATCAATTACACTAATATTTTTTGAGTTTAGATTAAAATAATTTTGTTTTTGTTCTTTTGATAAATTTTTATCTTTAAAATTTGTGAATTTTTTCCAGTCTGTATTTTCATAAATATTTGGAATTGAGATTTTTTCAGTTTCTCATTCCACCAAAATAACAGCATCAGAAAAGAAAATTGAAGCATTTTTGAATATTAGATTTATCATTATTTTGTTAAATCTTCAATATTTATTATCGATTTTATTAGTTTTTGTTATTCATTTTTCATTTTTTACAAAAATTAT
>JBEPWB010000030.1:0-12997 GCA_041642635.1 bacterium | reverse complement strand
TCGCTAGTATTGTTATTACTACTATTAGTTCTACTAGCGTAAAACCTTTTTTGTTTTGCATTTTTTTTATTTTTAACTTAATAAAATAATTTTTAGTTTTAAAAAATAGTTTAGAGTTTCTTCTAAACTATTTTATTTAATTCTTTTTTTACTTTTTTGCAAGTTTTTTATTTGTTTTTGGCTTGACAAAAGGGTTATTATATTTATTAATAATAAATTATTTCTAATTCCCTTTCATCATTTTTTTCAGTTTTGGAAATATTTATTAATGATGACCTCAACAGCAATTACCATTTTCATCATGATTATGTTCATGTTCATTGGCCTGTTCTTGGATAAATCAAATAAAAGTTTCTATTAAAACTTCCATTATTTTGGAGTCATCTTTTATTTTTTGTCAGCTTTGGTCTGGAATGATTTCTTTTAACAAGTCAATATGTTCTCTATATTTATCGTTTATTTCTATATTTATTTTTTGCATAATTTTATTACTTATTTTTTAAAGTTTTTTAAATTTTTTTTCTTTTTTTGCTTTTTATGAAATTTATCTTTTATATTTTCAACCAACTTTTTTCTATTTTCTAAGACTTCATCTCAAGGATTAATTTGTAACTCTCATTTTTCTGATAGTAATATTGCTATCGGCCTAGTTACAGGAATTTTTGCAAGTATAATATTTATAATTACCATTATTGGAACAGATAACAGCATACCAATAATTCACCATAAAGCTCACCAGAATCAAAGAGAAATAATAATTACAAGAGGACTCAAGTTAAGCTTATTTCACATAAATCTTGGTTCTATAATATTTCACATCATAATTTGTATTCAAACTAATCAAGATACCAAAAATAGTGTATCGTAAATAACAAATCATGGCTGAACCAGCGATAACAATGAAGGAAACATTACAGCTATAATTGATCAAACATTTGGTATAAAGTTTAATATAAAAATAAGTAATGCCCAAAATATTGCAAAATCTAGTCAAAAAGCAAGCATCACAAGATAACTAAAACTGGCTGTAAAAATAGAAACAAATGTTTTTATCACAAAATAAAATTTAACATCAGATCTAATTTTATCAAGAGTTTCCAAAATTTGTGATTTTTTATCTGAATCTCAAATCATCAAATATAGTTTATTTCTAAAATATCTATATTCTAGAAGAATAAATAAAACGTAAAAAAGTATTATTCAAGCACTCGAAAATATTGAAGTAAAACCTCAAATAGTACGAGTAAAAATATACTGAAGATTTATTTGATTCAAGACTTCTGTAACGCTAGTTGGCTCTGGAATACGCAAATAAACCAAAACATCCGATATTATTTGTAAAACTTTAACTTGATACTCTGGTAATAATTTTATTAATTCATCGATATTTGAACCAATCATTTTTCAAACTAGCCAAAAAACCAAAATATAAGTTCAAAGTGAAAAAATAAATGACAGAAAAACTGGTACTTTAAATTTTCTAAAAAAATTAGAAAGACCAATTATAGCAAAAGAAAAAAGTAAAGCTATAATAAATGGTATAATCAAACTTGCTCAAATATACAAAACATAAAAAAATGAAAACAATAAAATTATAATCATTCAAAAGTTTAATATAGAAGATGATTCTTTTTTAAACATAATAATTTTTTAATAAAATAATTATTTTATACTAGACTTAAGTGCTTGTCAAAGCTCTCTAATTCAAGTTTTTTTGATACTTGAAACTCAAATAACATCTTGTCAAAAAAATGTTTCTTTTGCAAAATTTAACGATTTTTTGTATTCGTTAACTGATAATTTATCAATTTTTGATAATACAATCAAGACAGGCATTTCCAAATCTAAAATAAATTTATACATATCAATATCTGATTGTTGAGGTCATAATTTTGAATCAACAAGAATTACTACTCTTTTTATAGATTCTTTTCTTTCTTCCAAGTACCAAGAAATAAGTCAATCTAATTCTTCCTTTAAATCTTTTCAAAGTTTTGCAAATCAATATCCTGGTAAATCTGTAAAATAATATTTATTTTCTACCAAGAAAATATTTGCTAATCTAGTCTTTCAAGGTTTTGAAGACGTTTTTACCAAATCTTTTTTTTCGAATAAAGCGTTCATCAAACTTGATTTTCACATATTAGATCTACCTACAAAAACTACTTCATTATGATCGTCAAAATAATATTCACTTGATCCCAATCAAACAGATTTTAAAAATTTTACTGTTTTTAAATTCATTTATAAATTTTTTGTTAATAATAAACATATATGTTATAATAAGCAAGAATTGAAAAATATAAAGTAAAAATTTTAAAATGTCTCAAAAAATAGAACAAAAAATAATAAATAATGCAATTTCTGCATATTTAATGGTATTTATTTCATGGCTTTTATTGCTAAACAAAGACAACGAAAAGATAAATAATCCTTTTGTTAAAAATCATGTATTATCATCAGTAATAATACATATTTTACTAATTGTAAACTATGTTATTTTTATAAAAAACTCTCTTGGATACCAAATATGAAATTTCTTTGGTTTTTCATTTAATTTAATTGTAGCAAATATAATATTTTTATGATTATTATTTTTATTGATTATTTGAATATACAAAGCTTCAAAATGAGAAAAATTTAGTATTTGAGAATTTATAAAAACTAACAAAAAAATTAACCTTGAAATAAATAACAATTCTGATTATGAAGAAAAAGACAAAGTTTCAATAATTTTATCTTATATTCCCTTTTTATGATTTATCGTTTGATCAAAATTTGATAACTCTGACATAAAAAATATTTTAAAAGTAAATTTATTTATAACTGTTATTATATATTTATTATATTTATTTTGATATAACAATTTAACTAGTTTATTTGTACTAGCTTATACAATATTTGTAATTTTTGTTTGAATAAATTTGTTTGTAAGAAACGAATTAATAACTCTAAACTTACCTTATTACTTTTTACCAAGTTGAAAAATAATTCTGCAAAAAATCTTTATAAGATATCTAAAAAATTATTTTGGTTGAAACTTTACTACTTTTGAGCAAACAAAAGCAAAAGTAATTAGTGAAATTAAACAAAAAAATTCAGAAGAAATAAAAATTAATACAACAAAAAAAGAATTAAAATTAAATAAAAACTTAATTTATATTCCTTTTGTAAACTTAATACTTTTAAAAGAATTAAACTCAAAATATCATTTACATATAAAAAATTGAATATCAATAACTATATTATTAACACTTTTTATAATATTAAATATTTTTGGATTAATAAGCTCAAAATTATTTCTTGTATTATTATTCCCTATATGTTTTGGTTTTTGAAAACTTAACAAAAAAATATACAAAATGCCCTATATTTTTGAAGCTTATGAATTATTTAGTAAAACAAAATCATCAGTTAAAAAATCTAAAAAATACGTAGAAGAAAAACACAAAGAAGAAAAAAATGTCAGTTTCAAAGTTGAATAAAAAAATAAAGAATTTTTAAAAATTCTTTATTTTTTTATCTCTCTTCTTCTTGTTTTTGAGTATATAATTCTCTATATTTAAATATTGCTTCATTTACAGCACTTCTAACTTCTTCTCTACTTAATTCTCATCAGTTTCAATCCAGTAAATCAACTCTTGTCTCATAATCTCTTATTCAGTCATTCCAAGGTGTAGAAACATTTACATAAACTCAGTCAAAATTATTCTCATAATCTTTAGATTGATGCAATTTAACATTTAATTGCTCTCAATCAAATCATTCAAAACTTCATATATTATAATTACTTCATCTTCACCTAGAAACCATATTAATAGCATTATCTAAGTATTGATTATCATATTTTTCTTTTATTTCTTCTATATTTCTTTCAACATAAGCTTTAGCATCTTCCATAGAATTCAGGTTTTCTGGTAAATCAGTAAGAGGAAAATCTCTTACTCAATCAAAAAAAGCTGTATCAACATGAATAATAAAATCATCTTTATCAAACTCTATATTTATTGTTTCTCAATTTATTCAAGTAAATTCATTTAAATCTTCATTTAATCTAAAAACTTCATAAATCCAATCCCTAATAGATTCTTGTCATTCTGAAATATTTTCTCATATTCAATCCATAAAAGAAGTTTCGATTTCATTCATAAAATTAGTATTTTCAGTATCTTGTTCTTCTCTTTGTTCAGGACTATCTACTCTTGAGTAAAACTCTCTAGTATCTTGTTCTATTCATAAAGCTCTTAAAGTTTGAGCTCCTGCTAATCAATCAACTGTTAAATTATTTTTTTGTTGAAAATTTACAATAGCATCGTATGTTTCTCTACCAAAATATCAATCAGCTCAATAATTTGGAAAATCTTCACCATTTAATATTAATAAAGCCTGTAACTCTTCCATTGCAACTCTTGTTGTTCAAAGTCTAGAATAAAAATTTTCAGCTTTTTGGTATTTATTAATTTCTTGAGTTTCTTGCGATTCTTCATTTTCTTGAGAATCATTATCGACTTCTTGACTTTCTTCCACTTCTGGAATTTCTACTGGTTCAAAATCCACTTGCTGTTCTTCAGATTCTCATTTTTCAAAATTATTAAATTCATCTAAATAAGACAAATCAAGTTCTTCATCTGATTTCTCTTCCTCTGTTTTTTCAAAAGAATTATCAAGTTCATCAACTGTATTTTCACTTGGAACATCAACAGAATGATTATTTCATCAAATTGAAATATTAATTTCAGATTCACGAAAATCATTAATTTCATTGTTATCTCAATCTGAATCCCTATAAATAGAATCTATAGGAGCAAACGCTCATCACATTAATATTCATAATTGTCATTTATAAATAGATCTCTGATTATAAACATTAAATCAATTTTCTTGATAATTCATAGATAAAGAAAATCTATCTGTTCAAATTTTACTAACAAATTCTTCATAATTTTGCGGAAATGAGTTTCTTAATTCTTCATTGAGAGAAGAAATTTTTAGAATATTTGATAAAGCTAAAAAATCTTCTCTGTTGTTAACTGTATATCATTTATCTAACATTTCCTCAACAACTCAATTTAAATTTTCTCTTGTGGAATCAAAAATATCAGTTTGTTCAGCTTCAAATCTTACTCTAATTTGTTCTAAATTTGCCAAATCATTTCAATCTAAAGTTTTATCTTGAAAAATTTCATCAAACATTTGATTAAAATTTAAATGTTCTGTTGGTTCTGAATTTACTTCATTTCCAGTTTCTGGTCAAGCGTGTAAATCATTTTTTATAAAACTAAAAAATAATTTTTTATAATTTTGTATAATTAACATAAAATTTTATGTAAAATAATAATATATAAAGTAATTTTAACATAAATAAAAAAAAATGTCTAATTTTAAAAAAGTTTATATTTACAATTTTTTGAATATAATAAATTTATTAATCTCTTAAAATACAAAAATGATACTTTACGCGATAATTTTTTTATACTGATTATTATTCTGAAGTTTTGCTTCTGTAATTATTCACAGACTCAAATCATGAGAAAAGTGAATTCTTTGATGAAGAAGTCACTGTAATAATTGTAACACAAAACTAAAACATTATGATCTAGTCCCTATTTTTTCCTGGCTTTCTACTTTTTGAAAGTGTAGATATTGCAAAACAAGAATATCAAAAATTTATCCATTTTTAGAGATTTCTACTGCAATAGTTTTTACAATGTGTGCTATATTTTTGGTTGATATAAACCAAATAATTTTGTGAAATTTTGAAGAAATTTTTAAACTGTTATTTTGGATAATTATAAGTTTTATAACAATATTATATATTTTTTATGATATTTTATTCTTAGAAATCCATGAATGAATAATGGCTTCTGGAGTATGATTAGCTATTACCTGATTAATAATAAATGATTTTTGGTTTCAAATATTACCGACTATAAATAATTCCCCAACAGGATTATTTTTAGAAAAAATAAGCGCTATAATATTATTATGAATAATAATTATTGGGTTTTACGTAATAATGATAAAAGAATTAGAATTAAAATATGATACATTAATATTATTTTTAAATTTAGTTTTATTAGTAATATTTTTGAATTATTTTTGATTAAGTATTTGAGAATTATCAATAATTAGCTGACTTGTTTGAGCACTTTGAATTTTTATATTTTTCTTCTTGCAGATAGTTTTATCAGGTGGAAGAGCTTTGTGATGATGAGATTTAAGAATTTGAATAATGATTTGATTATTACTTTGAATAAGTTATAGTTTTGCTTGATTAATGATAACTTATTTGGTTTGAAGTTTTATTTCGATATTTATTGTTTTGATAAAATATGTTAAAGAAAAAAAATCAAAAATAGACACACAAGTCCCTTTCTGACCTTTTTTATGAATATGATTTTTTATAACTATTTTCTTTCTAGAATACATAGATAAGTTTATAACAATATATTTTTAAAAATTGTAAAGAGCAAATTATTTACATAAATCATTTTTTTTGATAAAATGATATAAGTTAAAAAATAAAAATAAAAATTATGGAAAATAAAAAAACAATTTCTGCAATAATTGACTTTATAAACTCGGCAGAAAAATCTATTAAAAACGCAAAAAAATTATTAAAAGATGTAATGGATGAAAATAATATTGAACTAGATTCAGCAATAAATTATGAAACAAAATGATTAAATACTTATAATGACGAAGATGCAAAAATCGTTGAATGAGTTTTTACATGATTGGAAATGCTAGGTTCAGATTGAAATAAATATCCAGTTCCCGTGAATTATTCTTCAAAATCAAAAATGGTTCAATGAGATAAATTAAAACTAACTATAAAAAATAACGGAAAAATGCTTTATAAACAAATCTCTCCAATTGCAAGGGAATATAAAACATGATTAGTTATAAAAGATAACGAAAGATATCAAGTAGTTAGTGAATGAAAAACTTACGATTTACTAACTGCGGCAATTACACATTTTAAAGCAAATATTTGAGATAAAATAACGGTAATTGTTCCAGAATGAAAAGATGCAACATTCGCAGCAATAGAAGCAGTTATTCCAAAAGAAGACTAAAAAAAGAAAAGATTTTAAAAAATCTTTTCTTTTTTTAGTCTTGTAAATTTACAAATTCATTTGAATTATCAGGTAATTCTCATTTTATTTTGTAAGATTCTACTGGTTCAGGGTGTTGTCATAGAGTAGACAAAAACAAAGTTTTTCATTCTCCATAAGGAACAACAATTCTAGCTTCTACATTTTCAAATATTTTTGCAGATTGTTTTGATCAAGTAATAACCAAAACGTCAACATCTCCAAAAAAACTAAGAATTTCTTCTTTTAATTCAAAAGAATCATTAGTTATAATAACTAAATGTTTTGAATCAAAAGTAAAACTATAAAAAAGTATTTCGTTATACTCTTTTACTTCTAGTAAAATTCAAGATTTTTCAAATTCTCCAGGATGATCAACTTTTAAATCATCAATTGATACAGTTAGTTCGTTAGTGTCAAAAAAAATCTTACTTTTATTTTTAGATAAAATTTCTATTTTTCCAGAATTATTTAATATTTCCATTTTTTTTCATTAACTAAATAAAATAAGTTTTATTTTTTGATATAATCGAACCTATATCAAACATTACTTTGGTTTTTTTCAATTCTTCTAAAGAAAACCAAGCAAACCCTACAAATCTTTCTTCTTTTTGAACTATTGGATCATTTTCCCCATTATATTTCACCAAAAACAGATAAACATCTTTATCTATAACTGGATTATTTTCTAGATATCCAGCGGTAAAAGTATAGTTCAATTTCGTAATAAATTTTATTATTTCCAAATCTTTTTGAGCAAGTCAAGCTTCTTCAGAAATCTCTCTAACTGCTGTATCTTTTGCTACTTCTCATTTTTCTATATGTCATTTTGGTATTACATATATTTCCTGATTTTTGGAATTCAACCATTTAAGTAACAAAATCTCAACTTTTTTTCAATTTTTACGATATACAATTCCCCCTGAACTCTTTTCATATTTTTTAGCCATAATTTTTTGAGTTCTAATCTATCTAAACTATTAATAAATATAAATAAAAATAAAAATTTTTCAAGTTCTTTTAAAAAACTAAGTCTAATTTTTTGCATTTAAAAAAATTATATAGTAAAATTTAATTACAAAAACAAAAACAAAATTATATGATAATAAAAAATTATGAGTAGGGATATAGATATTTTGAAAGAACTTGAAAATTTAGATAATCAAGAAATATTATCAAACACAAAATTAGAAGAAGAAAATATTATTTCTGAAGAAATAAAAGAAGAAAAAATTGAAAAAAATATTATTTTTAAGTATCAAATAAGTTGCAATGTGCCTGAAACGAAAAAACAAAATAAATGATTCAATGTTGTCTGAACAGTTATTTTTGTTTCAAAATATTTAGCAACAACTGCCATGATATTTTTAGTCTTATTAGTTACAACTAATTATAGTGCTTATATGAGTATTGCAAAATCTGTAATATTTTCATGACAAGTAGAACAAACTAAAAAATCGATTCTTAGTTCTGTAGAAGCGGCAAAAATAAAAAGTAAAGTTGTGAAAGATGAATTAAATAGTGACAAAGAAGAAGTAATTGAAGCTACTACAATTGAAAAATATAAAAAAGAATTAGATGAAAAAAATGTAAATTTAGATATAGAAATAACTCCCTTTACAAACAGAATTGTAATCCCAAAAATTGGTAAAAATATTCCTCTTCTAGATGTAAAAAATAAGAAAATAAGCTGAGAAAGTGAGTTAAATGATATTTTTATGAAAGAGTTAGAAGAATGAATTATCAGATATCCAGGAAGTGCAAAACCAGGAAATAAATGAAACAGTTTTATTTTTTGACATTCTTCAAATCTACCTTGGATGAAATGAGATTATAACGATGTTTTTGCAAACTTAGATGCTGTTTCATATTGAGATGAAGTTATAGCATATTATGGACAAGAAAAATTTACATACAAAATTACTCAAAAAAGAGTTATCAGACCAGGAGATGTTTCAGTCTTAAAACAAAAACAAGATGAATCTCAAATAACATTAATGACTTGTCGGCCAATATGAACTACTTTAAATAGATTAGTGGTTATCGGAGAATTAGTTGAAGAATAAAAAATAAAAAAGAAAAATGCTTTGATTCGAATACAAATATTTAACATCAACCGAAATATTTAATCAAGTTATTCATATAATTAATTTTTGAATAACTGAGATTTTATTATTGACATTTTTAATAATAATTTCTGTAGCTTTAATATTTTTTATAATTCCAATTTTTGATGCTTATATAAAAATATCAAAAAAAGAAAAAGAAAAATTAAAAAGAAAAGAAGCTTTGAGAAGAATAGTTCTTCAAAAAGAAATAAATGAAGAAATAGAAAAAGAAATAAACACAAAAAAAATCTAGATAAAATCTAGATTTTTTTATTTATACAAATTATATATTCCTCATGAGAACTATCTCTACAAGCCATAGGTTTATAAGTTGTCATCGATTCAAATCTTTTTTTAATTTGCATTGCCAAATCATTAAAATCTTCTCATTTAAAAACTTTCAAAAGCATATTTCATCATTTTTTTAAAAATCTATCACTAAACTCACAAATAGCAATATTTAATTCAACACTTGCATATTGATCAACATCAAATCTTCAAGTAGTATTAGGTGCAATATCGCTTGTAATCAAATCAAATTGGTCATCTCAAATCATATCTATTACTTGAGATGATAATTCTTCGTAATTAAATATATCTTGAACAATTGTTGAAACATTAGGATAAGAAAAAGGCTTTACTTCTTTTAAATCTACTCAAATAATAGTTTTTTCTCTAACAATATTTCTAATAGCCTGCAAAAAACTACCAGGAGCACATCAAATATCTATAACTGAATAATCTGGTTTTATCAAATCAAATCTCTCTTGTATTTCTAATAACTTGTAAATACTTCTAGCTCTAAAACCTGCTTTTTGAGCTTTTATAGCATAATCATCACGAACAATATATGTTCATTGTTGAACTTTTTTCTTTCTGTGAAAACCTGTTTTTATAGGTCATTTTTGCCTATTTTGTATTCTATTTTTTTTTGCCATTTAAATTTTTTAATTAATTTATATTTTTGTAAAATTCAGCAATTGTTAAATTGTTTTCCTTTAAATATGTCGCAAATTTTACTCATAAAAATCTCCAATGCCAAGGCTCTATTTCGTATCAATCTATTCATAATCCCCTTTGATAAGTATTATGAAATCAATAATTATGTGCATTATTGTCTAACCATTCATAATATTTTGTAAGTCTTGAAGAATTATTCCAAGAAGCCTCTGAAGAAGCTTCCCAAAAATCAACTGCTAATCAGCTTTGATGTTCACTAAATCCAGCTTTTGCACAAAGATTATCAGGACATCATCTATCTTTTATTCATTGTTGGTAAGCAAAACTTCTATAAGCACTAACTACTACCATTTTTTCTCACATATCTTCATAAAATTGTTCAGACATTTTTTGTAAAGCATTATTTGCTTCCTTTCTTAATATTTGAGTTCATCATTTTGAGTCAATTATATAAGGTCATTTAATATTTTCTAAATTTTCTGGTACATAAGCTTTGTAGTCAAAGCTTACATTTGAAGTTACAAATCTTTGGAGTGAAGTATCTGTATATAAATCTATACTATCAAAAAAATCGTCAATTTTATTTTTTTCTATCAAATAAAAATTATATTCGTCAATATATTTATCAGTAGTAAAATTTTTCTGCTTTATATGTTCTTTAATCTCAATAACTTCTGAATATTTTGAATATCAAAATAATAAAATTAAAACTGTAAATAATATAATTATTACTAAAAATATTTTTGTAAAATGTTTATAATTAATTATTTTGTTTAATTTGTTTTTTGTTTTTAAAAATTTTTGTTTAAATATATTTTTTTCGTTCATTTTTTTTAAATAATTTATAAATCTATTTCGAATTTTTTCTCATTTCAGTAAAAAATATTTTTTACTGTTAACAAAATAGAATCTATAGAAGTGTATTTAGAATTATCAAAATTCAAAGTTATTTTTGAATTATTATGAAAATCAGTTTCAACTATTTTTGGATTAATAATATGCACACTTACTCAGCTAAGCTCATTTTTTAAAGCTCAAGCAAATCATCTAAGTCAAAATTTACTTGCTTGATAAACAGCTCAATATTTCATAAATTTTTTGGAAATAATACTTCCCATAAAAATTATTTTTGATTTTTTATTCAAAAATTTTTGTAATTTTTTAAGCAAAATAATATTACTAGTAAGATTTAAATTTATAATATTTTTGTATTCTTGAATATCTCACTCTTCAAATTTTCAAAAATATCAAACTCCAGCATTCAAAATTATTCAATCAAGTTTTATATTTTTTTCTTCAAAATAATTGTTTATTTGAGAAAAATTTTCAAAATTATTCAAATCAAAATTAAAATCTACAATTCAATCTATATCAGTTTTTGATCTAGAAATACAAAAAATATTATTTTCATCAACTAATTCCCTAGTCAAAAAATTTCAAATTCCTTTTGAAGTCCCCGTAATCAAAATATTTTTTTTCATATAATTTTTTAAATTTTAATACTCCAAACAAAGTATACATCTGTTATCTAACTGTTTAAACATTGTATAAAAATTATCTCTAATTTTTTTTGATTCTCTATAAAACCCGTCATTATCTAGTTCCAACATATGCAAAATATCCAAATCTTTATATTTATTAAGAATTTTATTGTAATCTTTTTTTGTGAATAATAAACCTGAAGCAAAAGAAGAATAAGTTTTTGGAATATCTATTTTATTTTTTAGTAGCTCTATAAATTCTAGATAAATTTTCTCATAATTATCAACTGGTAAAAGTGGTAAATATCTAACTCAAACCTTGAATCAAAGGTTTTGAAGTTTATTTATAGCTTCTAGTCTAGCTTCTAAACTTGCAGTTCATTTTTCGTATTTGTCTATCAAAATTTGCGGATTTAAAGAAAAAGCAACTTCTGTATTTTTTGGAACAAATCATAAATCCAAAAGAGGTTTGATATTTGCTCATTTAGTTCTAATTTCCATTTTTACATTATCAAATTGTTCAAAAAATTCTAAAAATTCTGCCATAAAATCACTGAAACCATCCATTCACAAAATATCTGAATAGTCAGAACTATAAAACCAAATTTCATCTGTATTTCAATTATCTCTAAGTTCTTGTATTTTATCTATAATTTGTTTTTTAATATCTTCATAATTCACAAAAACCACCATATTTTCATTTTTAAAAGCTCATTTCAAAAAGCAATAACTGCAATCAAAAATACAATTAAGACTTGTCTTGAAAAAGTATGCACTCTTTGTATGACCATATCAAGCTGGAGCTTCAGAAACAGCTGGAGAATTAAGTTTTGCAATTATCAGAGATTTTTTAGCATCGATATTTGTATAATCTTTATCAAAAAGATTTTTATAATTATCAATGTAAATAATAGTAGAATTTTTGAATTTTTGTAATATTTTTTTTGTTTGTTTGTAGTCTGCGGCTTGTTTTTCAATGTATATTAGCATTTTTTTATTTTTTTAGTTTTTAATTTTTTTGAGTTTTATTTTTTGTGATAAATTTTTATATTTATTTTTTAATGAAGTCTTTCTCCTTACTTTTATAATTAAAGT
The DNA here is from genome assembly GCA_041642635.1 of bacterium. Lineage (GTDB taxonomy): Bacteria > Patescibacteriota > Gracilibacteria > BD1-5 > UBA6164 > JAAZVM01. The sequence goes on along the minus strand of JBEPWB010000030.1, from coordinate 256 downwards.
TTCTGTCCTTACTTTTCATATGAAAAGTAACAAAAATACTCAAGGGTTCGAACTTTCGCTCACAGTCTGCAACGTTTTTTTGTCGATTAATGGCGAAATCTCACCCTTAAGAATCCCATTGATACACATCGAAGAAAATTTTATTTTTTATATTAAAAAAATAATTTTATAAAACAAACATTTTATTTTATATCGAAGTATAGAAGGGGTCTTAGGGGTTGAGATAGTGATTACTTTTCTTTAGCAACAAATCTTT
>JBEPWB010000029.1:0-13010 GCA_041642635.1 bacterium | reverse complement strand
ATGTATCATGAGATATTACATGAACACCAACATGGGAAACATGTACTACAAGTAAAAATGTAACACTAACAAATACAGAATGAACAAAAACTGTATCAGTTAAATTTAGAGATAGTTCAGGTAATGAAAGTTTAGTTGTTGGTGATAGTATTGAGTATAGTAGTAGTATTGAAATTATATGAACATATACTATAAATAATAATACTGTAAGATATATAGAAGTTTTTCCTAACAATTATAGCGACATGTTTCATTGGCAAACATATCAAAGAGATTTATGTGAAAAAGTTTGATGATATACCATTTGATGGAATTCAGATTGATCTAATTACCCATGAACTTCATCTGATCTAATTTCTTATTGAGATAATGCACGGAAATATATAAATTTGGATGACAGTAGTAATAATCATAAATTAACAATAGAAAATTGGTTTAAAGGTAAATATGATTGAATTAAGTCATATATGGTTTTACATACTACTAATAATTGATGAGCATCTTGTTGATGATGAGATTGTAATAATAAATGAAATTGGATTTTATATCATAACTGGAATTGAAGCAATTTTGGCGTTAATTGATATACTGACTGATTATATTGGAATCATGCACATTGAAATCAAACACGGAGTAATTCTTGTCATAATACGACTGATAATACATGTGAATCCATTTTACCTGATTCTGTTCATGTAATACCATGTATTATAAATTAATAACCACAAAAAAAACCAGATTTTTAAAAATCTGGTTTTTTTATTTTCTAAAACTTTCAAGTATTTCTTGTGCTACATCTTTTCAACCAAGTCCAAAAGCTAGTCATCCAGCTATTGTTAGCATTCAAACAAATCATATTAAAATAGTATTTGTTATCTCTGCGGCTATTCATATTTTTTCTAAAACTACCATAAGTGTAAAAAATAATATTATTATTTTTGCACCGCTAGCAATTATTTTTGCTGTTTTTTGCTTTGTTAAATCTAGTGTGTTAAAAACCACTCCGTAAACAAAATTTGCAAATCTAACTCAAAAAAATCAAATAACAACTGCTATGAATAAGCTAGGTAAGTAAGCGATTAATTCTCATAAAAATTTTTCTACTTCTCTTATTCCAATAAAAACAATCGCAAATCTAAAAAATATCAAAAATAAATAATATGCAGCTGCTTTTCAAACTATAACATCAATTTTTACTTTATCTGATATTTTTGCTTTTTTTTCTTCTTTTTCTATTTCTTCTTTTACTTTTTGATTTCCGTTGCTTACATTATTGTTTAGATTAATAAATATTTTGTCAATCAAGCTTACAATTTTAAATTTTCTGAATAAATATCTTATAGCTTTATAAGATAAATATGATAATAATATTCATATTCACAATATAAGTAATGCTCATAATACTTTTGGTGCGTATACTTCTATTCACATAGTTATTTGCTCATACATTCATACAACTACTCTTTCTTTTATTGTTTCAAACATAGTTTTATTTTTATAAAATAATTTATGCTAGTTATTTTAACATATTTTTTTAAAAAATAAAATCTAAAAAAAGTTTTGACATATCGCGTAAAATTTATAAAATGCTTCGTGCATTAAACATAAATAATGCTTTGCGGGGGTAACATAAAAGAGTGAGTGTACTAAGGCTTCAACCCTTGGGTGTGCGAGTTCAAACCTCGTCCCCCGCTCCAATAAAATTCAAAAGTAGAAAGTAAAAAGTAGAAAGTATTAATATGTTTTTTACTTTGTATTTTCTACTTTTTTGATTATAATATTCTTAATTTATTAAATTAATATTTAATTATGGCAAATAGTCACGGACTTACTTCGAGAATAGTAAAAAAACAAGCTGCAGCTAGAAAATTATCAAAAAATAAGAAAAAATCTGCACAAGTTTATATTGGAAATGAAAATCCTCAAGCAAGAAAAAACCAATCTTATAAAGCAAGAAAACAATATTTTGAAAATAAACAAAATTTTCCAAAAAGAAAATTAAAAACTAAAAATGTTGAATCTCTAATCGAACAATGAATTATTGACGAAAGAGGATTTTTTATCAAAGGTAAAAAGAAAAACTTTATCACAAAAACTATGGTTGATCAAAAAGGTTTGGATTATTATGGTATGCCTAGATAAGTTAAAAAAAAACCAAAAGTTTACTTTTGGTTTTTTATTTTGAATAAATAATAATTTTTTAAAAATATAAAAATATGCAAAGATTTTATTTTGAAGCATTAGAATCTATCGATGATAGTATTACTCTAAAAAACCCAGAACTTTTGAACCAACTTATAAAAGTTTTGAGAGTAAAAGAATGAATGGAGGTGATTTTTTTTAATTGAGCGGAATATATTGATTATATTTTTAAAATTATTTCAGTAGACAAAAGAGAAATATATTTAGAAAAAGTTTGATATTTGGAGAATAATTCAGAAACAGATTTTGATATAAATATAATTAATTCTTTACCTAACAAAATAGAAAAAATAGAATTAATTTTACAAAAATGAGTTGAAGTTTGAGTAAGTAATTTTTTGTTTTTTAGAAGTAATAGAAGCCAAAAATTAAACTTGAGTCCAAATAAAATTGAAAGATTTCAAAAAATAATTATTGAATCTGTAGAACAATCTTGAAGATCAAGAGTTCCAGAATTATTTTTTTTAGATGATTTAAATATTTGAGATTTTTCTTGAGCTCAAAATATTATTTTTGATACTCAAAGTGAAGAAACTCAATCTCTAAAAGATTTAAAACTAGATTTTTCAAATGATACAAATCTTTTTGTCTGACCAGAATGAGGTTTTGATGATGAAGAATTAGCCATTTTTAAACAAAATAATTTTACAAAAATTCATCTTTGAAACAGAATTCTAAGAACAGAAACAGTAGGATTTGCAAGCGCATTTTATATTATTCAAAATAATTTATAATTTTTTATGGAAATTAAAAATAGGCAAGATTACGAAAATAGCAAACCATATTTTACAAAAGAAAATTGTCCATTTTGCGCAAAAGATTTAGCTAAAACTAACACAATTATTTTTGAGTCTGATTTTTGGTATGTTATAAAAAATAAATATCCATATTTTGGAGAACAAAAAAAACATATCTTAGCTTTACCAAAAAAACACTCAGAATTTTCTTATGAATTATCAAGAGAAGAATTCGCTGACTTTGTAAACGTTGAAAAATTTATAAAATCATATTTTTGAGATGAAGCTTATTTTTCGTTTATCAGAAATGCAAAATGAAACAAAAGTGTTGAACATATGCACTATCATTATTTATTATGAATGCTTTGAGCTAAAGAAATTGATTGAGAAGATTTTTTATACTTAAAATATTAATTTATGTATTTTGTTTATATTTTGGAATGTTTGGACAAAACTTTTTATACCTGAATAACTACTGATTTGGATAGAAGATTAAAAGAACATAACTGAGAATTATTAGGTTGAGCAAAATATACTTTGGCTAGAAAACCAGTAAAACTAGTTTATTTTGAAAAATCTGAGAACAGAAGTATTGCTTCAAAAAGAGAATTAGAAATAAAAAAATTAACAAAAAAGCAAAAAATAAAATTAATAAATATTAATAATGAAGATTAATATTTTACAATTTTTCAAAAACTTATAAGATATTATAAATATTTTATAAGTTTTTTTTGATGATTGAATTATACGAAAAAATAAAAAATTACGATTTAGAAGATGTTTTAAAAATAGAAGAATTGCAAGATAGACAATTTATTGCTTTAAAAAATTTATCAAAAAATATAAATAATCCAGATTTATATTTAGCGCTTATAATTGCAAACTCGTTAATTTGCTATCAATTATCTTGAAAATGAGAAAATTATTGGGAAGAGTTCAGTGATTATTTTTCTAAAAATAATTTTGATTTTGATAATTTAATTGATGAATTAAGTGAATTTATAAAAAATTCTAAAAACAACAAAAGATTTGTAGACACAAAAATAAAAAGACTAGAAAAACTTAGAAATTTTATTCAAAATTTTGATAATTCGTGAGAATATTATTACAAAAATATGGTTTTGTTAAGAGATGAATTAGCAAAAATCATGAATCAAAAAAAGGATGCTAAAACTATAACTTTTGCAATAAAAATGTTTTGATATTGAGCTAGAAATATTTACAAGTTTGTAGAATATCCTAGAGAAATAACTATTCCTGTGGATTCTAGACTTATAGCGCTTTTTGAAAAATACAAATGAGATTATTCAGACATCAATCTTTTTTATAGCGATTTATCAGAAAAAACAAATATTTCACCTTTGCATTTTGACGCTCTAGTTTGGGTAAATTATGACAAATTAATCAATAATAACTAAAAAAATGAAAAATATAATATTAAAAATTGTTTATTTTTTTTATAGAATTTTGGCTTCGCTTTACATAAAAAAACATTCTCCAATAATTATTTGAGTTACTTGAAGTGTTTGAAAAACAAGTTGTAGAACAATAATTAACCAAACATTCAAAAAATATTTACCAAACAAAAAAGTCTACACTTCGCCAAAAAATTTTAATAGCGAATTGTGATTAGTTTTTTCAATTTTTGAGTTAGAAGAATATAATCCAAGTATTTTTTCTCTTATAAAAAATTATTTTTTGTTTTTATGAAAACTAATTTTTGCTAAAAAGCCTTATGATATTTTGGTTCTGGAATATTGAATAGATCATCCTGGAGATATGGATTTTTTGCTAAAAATAGCAAAACCACATTATAGTGTTTTTACAAAACTTGATTTTATTCATGTAGAAAATTTTCTAGACCAAGGAGAATTATTCGCTGAAAAATTAAAACTTATAGAAAGCTCAAAAATAAAATCATATTTGAATTATAAAGATGAAAACCTAAAAGATTATTGAAATAATTCAGAAAAAAATATTGAGTTTTTTAATATTGAAAATAATTTTTCTTATTCTTACAAAAAAATTAATAATAAATTTTATTCATTTTTAAAATTTTGAGAAAAAACTATTCAAACAAATCTTTTGTGATCAGAAAATTTTTTGTATCTAGATTTGTCATTAAAAATGTTAGATGAAATTTTTCAAATTAATTTTGAAGACCAAGATTATATAAATTTTGAAGTTCAAGATGGTAGATTTAGTATTTTTGAGGGAATAAATTATAGTTTTTTGGTTGATTCTAGTTATAACGCTTGACCAGAAAGTATTCTAAAAATGATAGATAACACTCTAGATTTGAGAAAAAATATTTTTGCTGACTACAAAGTTATTTTTGTTCTTTGAGATATGAGGGAATTATGAGAAAATTCTCCAGGACAACACAAAAAAATATTTCAATATGCTTCGAATTTTTGACAAATTATCAGTGTTTGAGAACAAACTTGAGAATATTTTTGAGAACATCTTGGTAATTTTAAATATTCTTTTGATGCCTGAGAATTTTTGAAAAATTATTTAGAAAATAGTGAAGATAAATATATTGTTTTATTCAAATGAAGCCAAAACACAATATTTACAGAAGAAGCTATAAAACCAGTTCTAAAAAATAAATCTGACCAAAAAAAATTAGTAAGACAAGATGATTACTGGATGAAAAAAAAGAAAGATTTTTAAAAAAAATACTACAAGCAAAATGCTTGTAGTATTTTTTGTTTTTAATAATAAGAATAATTTTCTGCTTTTTGTCAGATATCACATTTTTTATTTTCAATTTTATCAATTCCATAACTTCAAGTAGAAATTGAGTTTTTTAAGTAATATGTTGTTAGTAATTCTTTGAAATTATTTTTTATAATAATATTTTTTTCATAGTTTTCTCCTAGAATTAATGAATATATTTCTAATTTTTCAACTTTATTTAAAACTGATGAATTCATTAAGAACGGTATATTTAAATCATATTTATGAGATAATTTAATTTCTGTCAATCATGAACTATTACTAACACAATTAAAGCTCATATCAACATATTCTTTTTGTCATTTTGTAACAAAAATTTCTTCTGGATAATATCATATTAATGGTCTTGATAATATAAAGAAATAAAAGAACAAAAATATTAATAATATTTTGTGATTTTTGAGATTATTTTTATCAGTTATATATGAATAATTCTTGTATAATAATACTCAAAATAATACTGCAAATAATCATATAATAGCCATTAATCAATAATTAACAGACATAAAAATATGAATATTTTGTAATACAAAAAGAAAAGAAAAAATCATTAAAAATAATTCTATACTTTTTCTAAATACATTTTTGTAATACATAAAAATTACATAAAACAAAAATATAAGTAACAATAACGCAAAAATTATTAAGTATGACAATGTTCAAGTTTGCTCTCAATTTAGATTTCAATAAGTTTCATAAACATTAATATTGTTTAGCCAATAAGCATAACCAAAAATTATAATTGGGAGAGAAAAAAATATTTTTTTCATAAAAAAACATTATAAATTAAAGTATTTTAATTGTAACATTAAAAAATTTTTTTACAAAAATTTTAAAATAAAGCTAGTTCTTTTTTTGTTTTTTCTAAAAAATAATTATATTTAAAAACAGTGTAATTTAATAAGAAAAAATTATGGATAGATTAGAGTTAGACAAAAACATTAAAATAATTGTAGATTATAATAATGAAGTTTTGGCTTCATTAAAAGAAATATATTCTTGAATAGAAAATGAAAATGAATCAAGAGAAATTTTGGATGAATTTCTTGATTTTGTAGGTTTACCAAAAAACAAAAAAACGAGACTTTGAGCTTATTTTAGAATAGTTGATTTGCAAGAAAACTCTCTTGAATTATATTTGGAAGAAAATGAGTTTGAACAAAATCATAGAGACGAAATTCTCAATCTAGCTTTTGAATATGTGAGTGAATTTCATTATGAAATGCAAGCGGAATTATTAAAATTTGTTCAAGATAACAAATTATTAACTCCATTTTTTGAGCAAGTTTTGAAGTGAACTCTAGAAGTTTGAAAAGCTTTTAATAATTTTTTTATTCCTTGGAGAAGTCATATTATTTTTTGAGTTAATAGAGATTTAGAAAATAAGTTTGATAATTCTGGAGAAAAAATAATTGATTATTTGAACCTGCATAATCTTTTTGATTTTTGACATTTTTGAGAAATTGCAGATAGAAGTTATAGCGCTTTGGTTTTTGAAAATGGTAAATATGTTTCAAAAAGTTATTTTGATGTTTTCAAAGCAGAAATTAATGCGATTATAAAATCTCTTGATAAGTTTATAAAAAATATTTCTTCTCTAGAAGATGAAATATTTGATTCAAAAAATGATTATATTGCTTATTTAACAGCTCTGAAAAATGCTTTTTTGGAAAGAGATACAAACTCTTTAGTAGAAAAATGGTCAAAAGTAGATGAAGCTTGGATGAGTATAAAAACTCCTTTTCAAATCGGGCATCCTTTGGAATTTTATGAAGATAAATATAGAAAAGCAGTCGCTCCAGAATGGGATTTGAGAATTGATAATAGAGTTTTTGAAAGCGTTGTTGAAAGTGATATTGAAAATATGTATGAATTAATTTTTGACGATATTTGAAGAGAAAAATTCAAAAAATCTTATGAGTTTTCACTATCAAATATAAAAAGAGTTCAGTTGTATTTAACTAGTCCAGTTTTGTATTTTTGAGCTGAGATTACCGGGCTTTTTTCTGCACAAGTTGTTCCAAATGATGAAGTTATTTCTGACAGATTTGGTAAAAAAATCTTTGCTTTTCCTGAAATGGTTCTAAAAAACAAGAGAGCAAAACCTTTTATGAAATTACAATCAGAAATTTTTGATGAAAAATTACTTGATGATTACAGAAAATATATTTTTTTAAGTGACGAAAATTTTTACAAAGTTTATGATGTAGAAACAATTGGTCATGAGTTTTGACACACTTTGTGGCTTGACTTAGATAGTGAAAGTGTTATGAATAAAAAAACTTGATTGTTTAAAAATATCGAAGAATTCAAAGCAACTTCTGGTTGACTAGTTGCTTATTTTATGGGAAAAAATGATGATTTTGAACTTAGTGAACATTTGCTAAGAGATCATATCATGAGAACTATTTGATTACTTGCTTACAAAAAAGTTAACGAAATCGAGCCTTATTATTGTGAAGCATTAATTCATTTATCAGTTTTGGTTGAGTCTGAAATTATTGAAATAAAAGACAACAAAATATATTTTAATTTTGATGAAAAAAATTATTCTTCTGTAAAAGAAAAATATTTTTTCCATTACAAAAAATTAATAGATGTTTATTTGAATAAACTTGATGCTTTTGAATTTTTGAAAGATTATGCAATTAACAAAAATGGTTATTTTATGCCAGTGGAAAAAGAATTATATGATTTTGTAGATTATTATTATGATCTTTACAAAAAAATATGAAACGAAGTTGATGAAAAAACTGATAAAAATAAATATAAAAATACTTAAATATGAAAATAATTTTTTTAATTCCGCCTAGTGAGGGAAAAAATCCTGACAATTTTTATGATACAGAAAAATTAACTTATTATTTTGAAAAACCTTTAGATATTGCAAAAAATGCTAGTGAAAAAGATTTAAAGTGCATTTGAAAAAGATTTGAAGAAGCAATAATTTTGAATAAAAATATTAATAATTCTAAGACTTCAGAGGCGATAAAAAGATATTCTTGAGTTATGTTTAATGCTATTGATTACAGTAATATGACTGAAAAATGAAGAGATTTTTTTAATAAAAATTTTCTTATAATGTCGGGAATGTATTGAATTGTGAAACCAAATGACAGGATTGCAAATTATAAATTACCAATTGAAACTAAGTGATTAAACTCTTTTTGGAAGCAAAAAATTACAAAAGAGTTGAATAATATTGAAACTGATTATATTGTTGATTTGCTTCCGGGTTCTTACAAAAAAATGATTGATTTTAAGGCTCTTGAAAAAAAAGTTTTAGAAATAAATTTTTTGAAGCCAGATGGAAAAAAATTAACTCACTGAGTAAAATGAGTAAAATGAAAATGGATAAAAAATATTTGTGAAAACAAAATTGAAAAAATAGAGGATTTATGATGAGAAATAAAATATGATCAAAAAAAATGTTACTTGGATATTTTTGTTTAAATTTGTAAAAAATATCTGATTATGATATTATTAAATTATATTAAAAATATATCAAAAATTTTTATGAAAAATTATGAAACAAATTATATTCCAAGAAAAGATGAGCTAAAAAATGTAGCATCTGAAATGTATCCTACAGGTCATAGAAAATGACTTCAGAATGGTACAAATTGTGTTTGAGAAATGATTAATTATATTAAAAATTGAAGAAATATAAAACTTTTTGCAAAGAAAAGTTTTATAAAATGAGATATTTCAAAATTTGAAGAAGAATACAAATATATAAAATCAAAGTTTAAAAATATTGTTCCAAATCAGGGTTTTGTTCCATCATGAAATGATATTTTTGTTTTTTGTGCTCCGATTGCTATCAAAATAGATATCTTGGTTGAAGAAAATAGGGAATATTTAGTAGAAACTATTTTTGAAAATCAAAGATTATTAAAACAATTAAAATTTTTTATAAAAAAATATGAGGAATTACAAGATGAATGACATATTTTAGACTTGTATTGAACTGAAAATTTGGTTATTTCAGATGATAATAAACTTTTTTATATAGATAGTTTTTTGGTCTTTAATAATTCAAATATTGTTCAGAAATGATCAATTGAAAATATAGATTTTTTGAAGTGAATTATAGAAGAAGTTGAAAATAGAGAACAAAAATAATTTGTTCTCTATTTTTTTAATGAGAACTATTCTCAAAAAAACTTGATTTATTTGTTATATTAATTAAAATCTATTCAGACAGTAGATTAATTAGAAAAATTTTATTTTTATGAAGACACATTACTATAAAGAAGATATCAAAAAAATATGCAGCGATAAGCATTTGACAGTAGAGCAAATTTTTGATGAGATAACAAAAATATACTCTGATGCTTGAAAATCTTCTATTTATAGAAATGTAGAAGAAATGGCTAGAGATTGAGAATTGAATAAACTAGTTTGAGTATGAAAAAAAGCTTATTTTGAAGCTAATTGTTGAAACCATGTTCATTTAGTTGATATAAAAACTGGTAAAATTATAGATTTACCAGAAGAAATAATTATAAATAATTTACCAGAAAATTTTAAACTAAAAAATATGGATGTGAAATTGTTTTGAGAATTTAGTTAATAGAAAAAGTTTTTATTTTGGAAGGAGGAAAAATAAAAACTTTTTTAAATTTATTATTTTTTAAATAAATTATTATGAAATTAAATTTAGACAGAGAATATAATATATTAGTAGAATGAAAAGAAGAAAAAAAATTAAAATTATCTGAAATACTTTGAGAAAATAAAACTATTTTGTATTTTTATCCAAAAGATAATACCCCAGGTTGTAGTATAGAAAACGATAGTTTTTCTAGTATGAAATGAGATTTTGAAAATTTGGGTTATAAATTAGTTTGAGTTTCAAAAGATAGTATTGAAAGTCATAAAAAATTTGCAGAAAAAAAAGGATTAAAAGTAGATTTGATTTCTGATGAAACTCTTGATTTTCATAATGAGACTTGAGCTTTTTGAGAAAAAAATAATTATTGAATAAAAGTTCAGTGAGTTATTAGATCAACTTTTATTGTTGATAATTCTTGAGAAGTATTAAAAGAATTCAAAAATGTAAAAGCAAACTGACATGCTGAGAGAATTTTTAAAGAAATTACTTAAATAAAGTTTAAAACCCCCAAGCTGTGCTTGGGGGTTTTGTCTTGGGTCGGTTACTAGACATTGTTTTTAATAATGGGGGGCGATCGGATTCTTTGTTCCATATCGTGGAAGCGGAATCTCGTCAGCCGACCCTGACGAAGAAGGGAATCCTTCTTCAGATACATTTTTATTGCTTTGTTTGCAAATAAAAATGTAATAAAAACAAGTGCTAGAAAACCGATTGAATAAAACAATTGTAATATGTTGTTCATTTTATTCTCCAATTCTCCTTCTTTGTTGCTTATTTATAATTGTTTTTATTTATTTGTCAATTTATTTTTGAAAAATCTATTTGACTTTTATTGATTAGCACATACACTATGATAGTGCTAAAGATAAATATTTTTAATTCATAACTATTTTTATTATGAATGTAGAACAATTAAAAGAAAAAACAAAGGATGCTTTGAATAAATATTGAATTGACTTGGTAGAAAAAGCAAAACTTTGAAAAATAGATCCTGTAATTGGTAGAGAAGAAGAAATTAGAAGAGCTATTCAAATTCTTAGTAGAAGAACAAAAAATAATCCAGTTTTGGTTTGAGATCCATGAGTTGGTAAAACTGCGATTGTTGAATGAATAGCAAAAAAAATTAGTGAAAAAGATGTTCCAGATAATTTGCTTGAAAAAAAGATTATAAGTCTTGATATGTGAGCACTTTTAGCTTGAGCAATGTTTAAGTGAGAATTTGAAGAAAGATTTAAAGCTGTAATTGGAGAAGTAGAAAAATCAGAGTGAAAAATTATACTTTTTATTGATGAAATTCATACAATTGTTTGAGCTGGTAATGCAGAATGACAAAACGATGCCTGAAATCTTTTAAAACCTAGTTTGGCTAGGTGAGAATTGCATTTGATTTGAGCAACTACTCTTAACGAATACAGAAAATATATTGAAAAAGATGCGGCTTTGGAGAGAAGATTTGCACAAATTATTGTTGATGAACCAAGTAGAATTGACGCTTTATCTATTCTTAGATGAATAAAAGACAAATACGAAAATCACCACTGATTAAAAATTACTGACAAAGCTGTCGAAGCGTCAGTTGATTTGTCTATAAAATATATTAGTGATAGAAAATTGCCTGATAAAGCGATTGATTTGATGGATGAGGCTATGAGTTCTGTAAAATTAAAATCTATTTCAAAACCAGTAGAATTAGATATTTTACAAAAAGAAATAAGAACTCTAAAAATAGAACTAGAAGCCAAAAAATCAGAAAAAAATATACAAAAAGAAACTCTGAATTCTCTAGAGGAAGAAATAAAATCAAAAACTAAAAAAAGTGATGAAATAGAAAAAGTTTGGAAAAATGAAAAAGATATTTTAACAAATATAAAACAAAATAGATCAAAAATTGATGAATTAAAAAATAAAGCTGAAATCTTTGAAAGAGAATGAAATCTTTGAGAAGTAGCTAGAATTAGATATAGCGAAATTCCAAATCTTGAAAAAATAATCTTCAATTCTGAACAAAAATTATCAGAATTAGAAGAGTCTTGAGTTACATACTTAAAAGACAAAGTTGATAGCAATGATATCGCTGAAATAGTTGCAAAATGGACATGAATTCCAGCGCAAAAATTACTAGAAACTGAAAAACAAAAATTATTAAAATTAGAAGAAATACTTAACAAAAATGTAATATGACAAGAAAAAGCTGTTTCTTCAATTTCTTCTTCTATTAGAAGAGCAAGAGCTTGATTATCTGAAGAATGAAAACCAGTTTGAAGTTTTTTATTTTTGTGACCAACTTGAGTTTGAAAAACTCAAACAGCAAAATCTTTAGCACAAGAACTTTTTGATGATGAAAAAAATATGATTAGAATAGATATGAGTGAATATATGGAAAAACACTCTGTTTCTAGGCTTGTTTGAGCGCCACCTGGTTATGTTTGACACGAAGAATGATGACAGTTAACAGAAAGCGTTAGAAGGAAACCTTATAGTGTAATTTTGTTTGATGAAATAGAAAAAGCACATGCTGATGTTTTTAATATTTTATTACAAGTTTTGGATGATTGAAGACTTACCGATAGCAAATGAAGAATTGTTAATTTTACAAATACAATAATTATCTTAACTAGTAATATTTGAAGCCAAAAAATTCAAGATTTGACTAATCAGTGAAAAAATAATGAAGAAATTTTTATTAGCTTGCAAGAAGATTTAAAAAATAA
>JBEPWB010000028.1:0-13294 GCA_041642635.1 bacterium | reverse complement strand
TAATAAACTTTCTATAGATGATATCTTATTTCAAATCAAACTTAGATACTCTAATTTTATATTGTTATTTTTAAGAAAAAATAACAATGAATCTAATCAATTGTTAGATAAGTTATTATTATCAAAATTAACAAAAGTTAAATTATCAAATCATTTCAAATTTTTAAATTGATGAAAAAAGTTATCTTCTAATTCTAAGTTTTCAAAAAATATTCTATTTACATCAAGACTATTATTATTTAAAAAATTAATTAATCAAAAATAATCTTCTTGAGTAAAACTTAAATTATTTAATTTTATCCAGAATAAATTTTTAAAAACCATTGAAAAGAGAGATTTTTTTTGTCTAAAATTTAAATTTAATCTGTCTAAAAAAACATCAGTAATTGAAATATTTTTATTTTCATGATAAAATTTTTCAAAACACGAAAAATCACTATTAATTATAAAAACAATATAATTAATAGTGAAATTATTAATATTATAATCTATAGAAAGTGCCTTACTATCAAATTCATGATAATAATGATAATCTATATTAGATTTATTCTTGAGAGTTTGTATTAGTATTTTCAAGCTCATAATTACAGAATTTTTGTAAATTATTATCAATTAAAGCTTCACAAGCATATTTCCCCATAGCTGTCCTGTAAAAGTATACACTATCTGAAATAGAATAAGAAGGATCTTTAATTTTTTTACAAGCTAAATAATTATCTAGTTTATAATAATGAAAATACAAAGGATTAGCAAACTCATATGATAAATTAGTAAAATAATCACAAGAGATATCAGCCCCTTCACGAATATCTTTCAAAGTAGTAAGTGAATCTTTTTCTGCTCAATAATTAAAATCATTTCAATCTTCAACTATATAAGAATCCTTTCATTCACAAAACAACGAGAAATCTTCATTACTTACCTCCTCATAAGAAATATTTCATTCTAAACAAGATAAAAACTCATTTAAATCTTGATCTTGTATTTCATAATTATCTCAAAAAACATAATTTCTAAATACATAAAAAAATTCTATTTCTTCTGGATTAGATTCAAAAAAATCAAGATTATTTTTTATAGCCATATCATATAACAATTTACCTCAATCCATATATTCAAAATAAGAATAATTATTTTCAGAATAAAAAGCTTCTTCTAATCATAATTCTTCTACCGTATCAGAATCTATATAAGAAGAAATACTATCTTCTCAAACAGCTATATTTTCCTCAAGACTAGATTCATAATCAATATTTTCATAAGAAATATTTTCTTCATTATTATTCTCATTTGTTCAAAAAGAACAAGAAGAAAAAATAAATATAAAACAAAAAATTAAAAGTAATTTTTTCATAGTAAATTAATTATAAGCTATAAATTTTTCATTTTGATAAACACTTAAATAATCTTTTGGAATTCAAGAACAGTCTTCTCTATATTTACAAGAATAGCAAGTATCTAAAAATTTACAATCCGACTCCTCAAATCATTCTCACATATTTCAATATGCATCATTATCATATTTTTTTCTTTTTATAATATTATCAATATATTTATTATCAAATTTACAAAAAGGAAAATTTTCAAAAGTAACACTTTTATTACTTTCAATAATCTTTCAAATAAAAGGATAAAATTCCTCATATGAGATATATAACGATTTCTTTTCTCCCAAAGAAAATAAATACAAAGAATATAGTTGTACAACTTGGATTCTTGTTATAGGAAAATATGACAAAAATTTAGTTAAAATATGTATTGTTTTATAATTATATTTTGTTAAAACTGTATTTGTATCTAAAACAAAATTTTTATCTTTAGAAATAAGATATCAAATATTTAAAAAAGTTTTTTTTAATTTTTCAAAAGCTCAATCTAATCAAACTAAATAATCATGTATTTTTCAAAATCAATGTATAGATATTATTACTCAATTCATTCAAGAATTATAATAATCTAAAAGTTTTTCATTATTTGAAAATAATAATCAATTTGTATGAACCCTAATATCTAAAAATCATTTATTTTTGCAGTATTTTATGTAACTCAAAAGATTTTTATCCATTGTTGCTTCTCATCAAGAAAATATTATAGAGTTTTTTCATTCTAAAAATCATTTATCTATAATATCTATTACAACATCATAATCTAAAAACTTAGATTCTTTAAATCTCAAATCTTTTTGGAAACAAAAATTACATTTTTGATTACAAGGATATCACAAAAAAATTTCTAATCAATTTAATCAATGCATAATTTTAATATTTTTACCATCTACTTCAATGACTTCAATGACTTCAATGACTTCAATGACTTCAGTGAGAAGTTCAACCATAACAAGTATCTGTTACATTTCAAGTAACATTAGAACTAAAATGTCAATTTACAATTCCACTAGCATGTTTACTAAATTCTTTATTAGTTGTACAATATCATCATGATCAACTAGTATGTCAAGCTATTCAGGTTTCTACACTAGACAATACAGTTGCTCATATTCAAAGTCAAAGAGCATCTTTTTTTGTAATTTTTCAACTTTCATCAGTTAAAAAAGATCAAATTTTTTTATTTATTTTAGGGAAAAAAGACTTTTTATCTTTCATAATTTTTTTATAAGAATATAATTAATTTATCCAACTTAATAATATTTTTTTACTTTCCTCATCATTAAGTTTTTCAAATATATAATCTAAAATAGATATTTGAAGTTTCATTTTTTTATCACAAACCAAAGGAACATAAAGATTTCACTTTGTTGTTAAATTATGAATTATATCAACTCATAAATACGGTTTATAAACATGATCATTATATCATGGTAATCAATCCAATGTAGATGCTAAAACTGAAGTTTTAGCTACATCACTATTTATCATATTAATATAATTTTGTTTTCAATCCTCTGTAGCTTCTGTCATAAAAAAGTCATCTTTTCACATTCTTCAAAGCATTCTAGCCTCATCACTTGCATATATTTTTCAATCAAAATTATAAGCAACTCATCAAATTCATAAACCACTAGGAGATCTTATATCTAAAAAAGCTGGATCTATAGGATTCATTATTTTTGAAAGATAAACCGAAGTTATTACTTCTTTAAAATAAGTTCAAGATTTATTTATTTCAATAATATAATCTAGAGAATCTTTATAAAATTCAATCCACTTCTCATCTTCATAAGCTAGTTCATCAAGAGAAGCTGATGCAAATCAATATGGATTTAACCATCTAAGAAAAATTCAATCTAATCAAAGAGATAAATATGTATCTATAATTTTTCTATTTTTTGGTAATGTTTCTTTAGTAACAGTTAATAAAGCTCCAACTCTTCACATATTTCTTTTCTGTTTTTCTTGATCAAGTCTTTTTATCCAATAAGTAACTTTTTCAAAGCTATTTCAATCAGTATATACTCTATTATTATTATGAGTTATAGAATCACCATCCAAACTTGTACAAATATCAACTCAATTATCAAGCAACCAATTTAACTTATCTTCTGTCATTAAAGTTAAATTAGATACCATAGACATAGTTAAATCTTTTCATAAATGAAAAGCTCTTTCTCTGGCATAATTTACACTATATTGTAATACTTCATAATTTACTAAAGGTTCTCATCATTGAAACTCAATAGTTAATCATGGTGAATTAGTATAAAAAATAGTATCAATAACTTTTTTTGCAGTCTCTTTATTCATATCAAATTCCTTTGCTGTCATAGGAGCAACTGCTGCATGACAATATTTACACTTATGATTACACCTTAAAGTTATAACCATCATATGTAAAGTTGGACCGAGTCAAACAAAATGATTTTTATTTAAAAAACTTCATGACATTTTATCAATATACTTAGGATTTTTTATAAATCCTTTTTTCATTAATTCATCATAAGATTCAATTTCAGATTCCTTTCATGATATAAGTTGTTCAAATTCTTCTTCTGATAAAAAATGATATTTTCAAACATCATTTGTTATTAAGAAAGTATTATCATCAAATTTTTTAAATCTAAAAAATCAAACCTTGTCAGAATTAATATTATTTATTTTATCAATAGTTAACATATTTTTAGCCATTAGTTAATCAAATAACATAATTCATAAATTCATTAAAAATTTCTTCTTCGCTAAAATTTTCATCTGAAAATACGTTTAAAGTATTTCAAGCAAAAGAAATATTAAAAAACTCAGAATAATCTTGGACCGCAGTATTAATTATATCAGAATTATATATTTCCAAATCTATTAAATATTTTTTTTCCATAAAATATAAAAAAGTTATTTTTTAAAATTATTTTTAGCATTTTTAAGTCAATCCAAATTTAATTTTACACTTGGCTTTTCTATATTTTTAGCTTCCTCTTCTATTTCTTTCAAAATATTCTCTATTTCATTTTCATCTATTTTTAAATCGGGGTCACTTTCTATTTCTTTTAAAATATCATCTATATCTTTATCAAAATCTATCTGATTAGATTCTTGATTTTCTTGAATAGAATCAGTGTCTAAAGTAATAAAATTTTCTAAATCTATTGGTCATCAGATTGCTTTATTAACAATAGTTTCTCTAATAACTTTATTATCTTTTTCTAATTTATTTCTTAAATAGACTGAAATTAATTCTTCTCAGAAATTTCATATAATTATTTTCGGGTCTTCATTAACTCAATCTTTAGCCGAAAATTGTAAAATTATATTATTATTTTCATCATATTTAAAGAAAAAATATCATTTATCCAAAAAATTGTATGAAGATTTTAATATTATATCTTTATCAAAAATTTTTGTATCAATCAATAATTCAAATTTTCTTCAATCAACTATTTCTTTTAAAAATTTTTCCACAACTTTTTTAAATTAAAAATTATTTATAATATTATATAAAAAAAATAAACAAGACCAAATGTTTTTTAGTCTTATTTATTTCTTATTTTAAGGTATCACTTAATTTTAATTGGGCAATAGATTTTAATAACAAATCTTCTGCTTCAACAAATTTTTCCATATCAATTTTATCTTTTGAATTTCTATATTTTTCCATAAGTTCAATAGCTTGAGCTCTAGCTCTTTCTGCAGCATCTGTATCCAGATCTTCAATATCAACTAACATATCTGCCATAACTTTTACGTTATTATCACTTACTTCAACAACTCATTTTCAAACAGCAAAATCGTCTCTCTTTTCAACCCCATTTTCATCTCTAAATATAATATACATAGTAGATGGTTTTATACTTGTTAGTAAAGGAGCATGGTTGTCTAGTAGAGTAATTTCACCTATAGAAGTCATTAACGTAGCTGAAACAACATTATCAGAACTAAAACTTTCTCAAGAAAAAGATAATATTTTTAATTTCATATAAATATTTTTTTAAGAATTATTTTACTTCTTTTTGTTTTGCTTCATAAGCAGAAATAACATCATTTAATCATGCTTTATACAAGAAAAAGTTTTCTGGTATATGATCTACTTCTCAGTCAATAATTTTTCTAAAACCAGTAATAGTATCTTCTAATTTTGCATAAACTCATGGAGTTCCAGTAAATTGTTCAGCTACATAAAATGGTTGAGATAAGAATTTTTGAATTCTTCTTGCTCTAGCAACAGTTGATTTATCTGCATCAGATAATTCATCCATACCTAGAATTGCAATAATATCTTGTAATTCTTTATATTTTTGAAGAATTTTTTGTACATCTCTTGCTACATTATAATGTTCTTCCCCAACTACTTCTGGAGATAAAACAGTTGATGTAGAATCTAGAGGATCAACAGCTGGGTAAATACCCAATTCTGCAATTGATCTATTAAGTGAAATTGTTGAATCCAAATGTGCAAAAGTTGCAGCAGGAGCTGGATCTGTAAAGTCATCAGCAGGAACATAAACAGCTTGTACAGAAGTAATAGAACCATCTTTTGTAGAAGTAATTCTTTCTTGTAAAGCTCACATATCAGTAGCTAATGTTGGTTGATATCATACAGCTGAAGGTATTCTACCTAAAAGTGCAGAAATTTCTGATCAAGCTTGAGTAAATCTAAAAATATTATCAACGAATAATAATACATCTTTTTTCTCTCTATCTCTGAAATGTTCAGCCATTGTTAATCAAGTTAATGCAACTCTAGCTCTTGGTCCTGGTGCTTCGTTCATTTGACCAAATACCATAGCAGTTTTACCGATAACACCTGATTCGTTCATTTCGTGATATAAATCATTACCCTCTCTTGTTCTCTCTCAAACTCAAGCAACAACAGAGTAACCACCGTGTCATTGAGCAATATTATGAATTAATTCTTGCATAATAACAGTTTTACCTACTCATGCTCAACCAAAAAGCCCTACTTTACCTCATTTTAACATAGGAGCAATAAGATCAACAACTTTTATACCAGTTTCAAAAACTTCAGCACTTGTCGTTAAATCTTTAAACTCTGGAGCTGATCTATGTATTGGATCATTGAATTCTGTAACTGGTTTTTCCAAATTATCGATTGGATCACCCAAAACATTAAACATTCTACCTAATACTTTATCTCCAACAGGAACTCTAATAGGATTTTCAGTAGCTACAACATCCATACCTCTTTTTAAACCATCAACTGGGTTCATAGCGATAGTTCTAACACTACCATCTCAAAGTTGTTGTTGTACTTCTAAAACTACTCTATTTTCAGCGTTTGTAATTTCTAATGCTTCATAAATCGAAGGAACGTATCCTCAAGAAAATTTTACATCAATTACTACTCAAACGATTTTTGTAATTTTTCAAGTTTTCATTTTATAATTTTTTTATTTGTAAATTAATCTAAATCCATTGCGACATTACTAAGTCTGTCGGCTTCTTTATTTTTTTCTCTTGCAATCCAAGTATATTTTAAATTCAAGTTATTATCTTTTATAAATTTTTGAATATCATTATTTATCACTCTTAATTCTTCTTTTTTGATTTTCCAGTTTCCTAAAAGTTGTTCTATAACTAATTTTGAATCCATAAATAAGCAAATATCAACTGCTCATAATTCACAAGCTCTTTTAATTCAATAATAAGCTCATAAATATTCTGCTTCATTATTAGTTTTTTGTCATAAATTTTTATATCTTTTTTCTACTTCATTTCAATCATTATCAGTTATAAAAACTCATATTCAAGCAACTCAAGGATTTCATCTAGATCATCAATCTGTATAAACATTTAATAGCATATTATTTTATTTCTTTATTTACATATATTTCTAAATCATCTTCATTATTTTTATTTTGAGTCTTATTTCAAATATTTGCTTTTTGAGTTTTTACAATTTTTTGCTTTCAAAAAATATATTCTCTATATTTTTCAAAAACTCAAAGATATAAATATTTTCTAAAAAGTACACTTATAACCAGAATACTTAAACCTGTTAAAACAGCTATTCTCATATGAATTGGGTCTTCAGCAGCTGGAATATCTTGTCATAATAATGACAAAGACAATCAGTATAAAAAATTTCAAAGTATTATTCAAAATAATACATAAAAGAAGGCTAAAAAAATATTTATAATTGTATTCAAAGCAATAAATAATAATTTCATAATAACTTATTTAGTTTATAATAACTGAATTATAACTTTTTTTAAACAATAGTAAAGAATTACATATCTTTCATTGATTCAACTCAAGCTGTAATTTCAGAAACCTCACTTGTAATACTAGCTTGTCTTGCTTTATTATATTTTAGAGTTAAAGCTCATGCTATTTTATTAGCAGACTCTTTTGCATTTTTCATGGCAATCATTCTAGCACTATGTTCTGAAGCTTTTGCATTAAGCAATACATCAAAAAACATCATATCCAGAATAATTGGCATAACATCATTTACTAATTCTTCTGGCGATGGTTCAACATCATAAGAATAAGTATTTTCCATAGCTTTAATTTCAGCATCTAAATCATAATGATCTTCCAAAACTGAAAATAAATATTGTTTAATATCACCTGAATCTATAGGAAAAGTAGTTTTTGCAACTGGAATTTGTTTGATTGTATTTACATAAAAGTTATAAAAAACTACTACTTTATTATATTTTCATGTAAGATATTCATCTCTTAATAATTCAGAGATTTTTTTTGTAAAAACAGGATCCAAATTATCTGTAAAATCATCACTAAAGTCAGCTATAAGATTGTTTCAAGTTTTTGCGACAAAATTAGAAGCTTTTTTTCAGATTGAAACAAAATCTAATTCTTCTCAAGTTTCTTTTATATAAGAATTAACTTTTTTCATAACATTAATATTATAACCTCAACATAATCATTTATTTGAAGTAATAACAACAGCTAGAGTTTTTCATCAATTATTATCATCAGAAAATAGAGCGAAATCAGATAAATAATCCTCTACTCTTAAAAATATTTTTAACATTTCTAGAATAAAATTTCTTTTTTCCATAGCTAGATCTTGAGCTTTTTTCATCTTTACAGTTGAAATAAGCTCCATAGCTTTAGTAATTTTTCAAGTATTTTTTATGGAACCAATTTTTCTTTTTATTTCTTTAGCATTTGCCATAAAATTTTTTTAATTAATTTTTATAAAAATTATTTATATAGTTCTAGTACTTTTTCAATAATTACTTTTAATTTTGATTCAGTATCTTCATTCATTACTTTTTCTTTTGAAATTGAATCTAAAATTGTTTTTTCTTCTTCTAAAGAAGTATATAAATCTTGTTCAAATTTATTTACTTTAGAAACTTCGATTTGATCAAGGTATCATTTTGCACCAGCATAAATTGAACAAATTTGTTTTTCAACAGTAACTGGGGCATAAATTCATTGTTTTAATAATTCCATCATTCTTGAACCTCTATCTAATTGTGCTTTTGTATCAGCATCCAAGTCAGAAGCAAATTGAGAAAATGCAGCTAATTCTCTGTATTGAGCTAAGTCTAGTTTTAAAGTACCTGAAACTTTTTTCATACCTTTCAATTGTGCAGCACCTCAAACTCTCGAAACTGATAATCATACATTAATTGCTGGTTTTTGACCAGAATTAAACAAGTTAGATTCTAAGAATATTTGCCCATCAGTAATAGAAATTACATTTGTAGGAATATAAGCAGAAACGTCTCAAGCTTGAGTTTCGATAATAGGTAGCGCAGTCATAGAACCAGCACCTAATTCATCATTTAATTTTGAAGCTCTTTCTAATAATCTAGAGTGAACGTAGAAAACATCTCAAGGATAAGCTTCTCTACCTGGTGGTCTTCTTAATAATAATGACATTTCTCTATAAGCATTTGCTTGTTTTGATAAATCATCATAAATAATTAAAGAGTGTCCTTTGTTGAACATAAAATATTCAGCCATAGCACAACCAGCATATGGAGATAAATATTGCATAGAAGCAGGAGCAGAAGCTCAAGCAGCAACTATAATAGTGTAATCCATTGCTCCTCTTTTTTTCAATTCTTCAACTATTCTAGCGATTTTACTTTCTTTTTGACCAATAGCTACATAAACACAAGTAACTCATTGACCTTTTTGATTTAATATTGCATCAATTGCAACTTGAGTTTTACCAGTTTGTCTATCACCAATAATCAACTCTCTTTGACCTCTACCAATTGGAACCAAAGCATCAATTGCTTTTATACCAGTAGACATTGGTTCATGTACAGATTTTCTAGCCATTACACCAGTAGCAACTCTTTCAACTGGATAATATTCATCCGCCTTGATTTCACCCAATCAGTCAATTGGATTCCCAAGTGGATCAACAACTCTACCAACTAATCATTTTCAAACTGGAACTTCTAAGATTTTTCAAGTAGAAAAAGCTTTTTCTCATTCTTTAATTTTTTGAAAACCTGAAAGAATAACAACTCAAACAAAATGTTCTTCTAAGTTCAAAGCTAAACCTCTAGCTCATGATTCAAATTCAACAACTTCGTTATAAGCTAATTCTCATAATCATGAAACTTTTGCAACACCGTCTCACAAATAGAAAACTTCCCCAACATTTCAAACTTCTGGATTAATTTCAACAGAATCTATTTTGTTTTCTATTTCATTTATAATATTGTTTAATAAGTCCTTTGACATAGTTATAAATTTAATAGTAATAAATTAAAAATTTTTATTAAAAAATTATTTTGTGATAATTTTTTCTATTTTTTGATAGCTCAAGTCGACAACCTTATCGCCAAAATAAACTTTCACTCAACCAAGAATACTTTCTTTTGAAACAAACTTTATTTCGTTTTTTTCAATTTTAAGATTAAAAACTTCTGTGTAAACTTTTGAAGATATTTCATATGCTAAATCTTCTGAAATTGCAGGAAAATATTCAACTAAATAAGTTTTTTTTCAAGTTTTTAAACTATTATATAAATTTCTTCATCTACTTCATAACTTTTTATCCAAATCTTTATAGAGCTTTAGTTCTACCAAAAGTTCTTGTAATTGATTTAAATCCAAATCATTAATAGATTTTTTAAAATCATTCATAAAATAATTATTTAGTTAATACATTTAATTCTTTTTCCAAGAAATCTTTATTAGCATTTTCTTTTGAAAATATTTTTGAAGTTAGCCTCAAAGATAAATCAAGAATTTTACTTCTCATAGAGTTTTCCATTTCTAATTTATCTTTTTCAATTTGATTTCTAGCACTAGATAATATATGTTCCACTTCTTTTTCAGCTTTATCCTTTGCTTTAGAAGCATTTTGTTTTGATAATTCTTCAGCTGATTTTTCAATATCTGAAGCTTTGTTTCTAGCACCTTCAAGTATTTCTTCTACTTTTTTATTTGCTTCTTCAATTTTTATTTTAGCATCTTCTTCTGCTTGATTAGAAGCTGCTAAGAATTTTCTTCTTTCTTCAATTGCTTTTGTAAGTTTTTCTCACAAAAAACGCTTAAATATATAAAACAATATTCAAAAGTTAATTAATGCAGCAATAATTAACTCTAATTGTAAATCTTCCATAATATAAAATAAATTATAATTTAAAATTAACCAATAATATTAAAAGCTATTAATAATCAGAATATAGCAACAACTTCTATAAGAGCTACAAATAGAACCATAAATGCAAGAATTTTTCATTTAGATTCTGGGTCAGAGTTCATTCATTTAACAGCACCTTTAATTAAATATCATTCTCAAATTCATGCTCACATTCAACCTAATCAAACAGCTAATCATGCTCAAACAGCAGCTATACCAACCAATCATTGAGCACCTAAAATACTAAATGAAACTACTAAAGCGTATATTGCAGCTGATTCAACTAATGCTACTCATAAAATTGAGATAGTTAGCATAAATCAAATTATAGCAGGATTTTTTCACATTATTTTTATTGATTCTTCTGATAAAAATCATCTTCAGATACCTACTCATAATCATGCTAATCAAATAGCTAGTCAAGCTCAAAGGTAAATCATTTGATCAATTGAAGGATCAAATCAATTAGATATTCTAAAGGCAACTATTAACCCATAAATTGCAGTTACCTCAACTAATGCTATAAATAAAACCATAAATGTCATTAATTTTCATTTTATTTTTGGATTTCTAGACATTGCTGACATCGCTCAAGAAATTAGTATTCATTCTCAAACTCACGCTCACAATCATGCAAGTCAAATAGCTGATCATGCTCAAATAGCAGCATACAAACTTAAATCTTTACCAAAAATATCAAAAGCAACAACCAATCAATATATTGCAGCTGATTCAACTAATGCTATACCAAGAATTGTAACAGTTAAGAAAAATGGCATCATTTTCTCTTGTTTTACCATTACTTCCATTGATTTATTTGCAAGTATTCATTCTCAAATAGAAACTCAAAGTCATGCCAATCAAACAGCTAATCACATACCAATAAATGCTTGTGAAGAAAAATCAACATCACCTAAAATTCTAAATGCTATTACTAATCAATAAATTGCAGCAGATTCAACTAATGCAACAAATAATACCATAAATGACATTATTTTTGATTTTAATTTTGGATTTTTTGCCATTGCATTAATTGCTCAGGCCATAAGTTTTCATTCTCAGATTCAAGCTCATAATCAAGCAAGTCAGATAGCCAATCAAGCTCAGATACTTGCACCCATTGAAATATCATCAATTCATAAAATTCTAAAACCAACTATCAATCAATATATAGCAGCTGATTCTATCAATGCTATACCTAATATTGTAACTGTTAATAAAAAAGACGACATATCTTTATTTTTTCACATTGCTTCAACTGAAGCTTTTCACAATAATCATTGTCAGATTGCAACTCATACTCAAGCCAATCAAACAGCTAATCATGCTCATATAAAATTTACTAAATTATCCATAAGTTATAAATAAGAGTTAAAAAATATTAATTTAAATTAGTGTACTTTAGCAACCTTAATAAAAATAGCTATTAATAAAGGAAAAACTAAAGCTTGAATTAATGCAACCAATAATCATTGTAAATGAAGAATTATCGGTAACAATACAGGAAAATCAAAACCAACTAACGCATTAGATATTAATGCTGATCAAGCCAGTAACATTCATAAAAGCAAACCTCATGATGTAATATTACCAAATAACCTAAATGACAATGAAATTATTTTAGCTCAGTGACCAATTATTTCTAAAACACCTAAGAATAAAGATATTATAATATCAAATATTTTAACTAGAATAAATAGTGGCCAATCAATAAATTTATTAAAATTTCACCTTTCATATGGTATATAATTTTTACCTAAAACTGGTATATATTCATAAATTGCTTTACCAAATCATAAATATTTAAATTGTTCATAGATAACTATTATTACTCAAACTATAGCCATAGCAACATTAAAATTAATATCTGATGTTGGAATATGTATAGCGTCATGTAAAAACGGAAGTCATACAGCAACTATTTCTATAAATATTCAAAAAATATTTGATATTAATATAACAAAAAACATTCATGTTATATATAGTTTAGTCCATTTTTTTTCTTCCACTCAAAGAATATCCTCAAAAAATTCATAAACTTTTTCATACACCATTCAGAAAAAAACAGAAAGTGTAGAATTTGGTTTTTTTGTTACAAAAAAGTATATTACCCCAAAAAGTATAAGCTCAACAATAACTCATACAAAATAAGGATTTAATGCCCAAGCTCAATTTTCTCATGTGAGAATATAAGCTGACAAAAAGTTATTCAAAATCTCCATATCGTTGTATTAAAAAATTATACAATTAAATTAAAACGCGAAAAGTATATTTAATCATTCAAAAAAAGCAAGTAAAAAAA
>JBEPWB010000027.1:0-13723 GCA_041642635.1 bacterium | reverse complement strand
ATGAAAAAATTTGATTTAGAGGCTTGGATGCCAGGTCAACAAAAATATAGAGAAGTTACTAGCTGTAGTAACATTTGAGAATATCAATCAAGAAGACTTTGAATAAAATATAGAGATAATGATTGAAATATGCAATATGCTCATACTTTGAACTGAACTGTTACAGCTATTTGAAGATGTTTGATTGCTATAATTGAAAACTATCAAACTGAATCTTGAGATGTAAAAATCCCTGAAGTTTTAGTTCCATTTATGTGATGAAAAAATGTTATATAATAATTGCAAAAAAATAAAAAAAATGATTAAATGATTAAAGTTACAATTTAATCATTTTTTTGTATAAAAAAATAGTACAAAAATATTGTAAAAAAGAGTTTTTTTCATAAAATGTTAAAAACTCTTTTTTGTTTATTTATCCAATATAAAACTAGTTTATGAATTACACAAATTTTCAGAAATTTTTATCCAGTTTTTTGATATTTTTAATGCTTACTAGTATAACTTTAAGAATACCAATTTTTAATATATTACTTTATGCTGATGCTACTCAATATTATGATATTGTTTCTATAATAGTTGATGAGGATACATATTCTAGTATAAGTTCTGAATTAAATAGATATTCAAGAGATATTTCAGGTATTTTAGACAATACAAGAGTTGTTATTATGCCTGTTCCAGAAGATGTAACTGATTTTGAGATTGCTTCTATGAATGAGTCTTTATATTTTGATTGATATAAAGAATTTTCTTGAGTAGATTTTGAATCACAACTAGTTTGAACTGTTTTAGTTTGAAATATTCCTCTTGCTTACGCTCAAAAAGATTCTCAAACTTCAAAAACAATTTTACCTTATACTGATTTTGAAGATAAATCCTATATTTATAATGAAAATACTTGAATATTTACATATAATTCTAAAAATATTTGATGAATAAAGCCAGAAATATGGCATTGAGTAATTTCACCAAATACTTGAGAAAAATCACAAGATATTCAGGAGATAAAAGATTATTTTGACAAAAATAATGATTTTTATAATTCCAGAGGATTTTATGATGAAGAAAAGCTTTCAATGAACTGAAATCCAGAAACAAATTTAAACTCAAATTATGAGCCATATGTTTTTTATTTTGATTCTTTTAGAGAAGAACAAGGTTTAAATTATTCTTCATATTCTTGATACGAAGGTTATTTACAAAATAAGGAAGATATAGTTTATAAAAGATATACAAAAGAATTAGCAGAAAAATTAAAATCTCAAATTTTATGAGAATCTAATTCTCAAATTTGAGATTTAGCGAAAAGAGTGGATCCAGATTTTGATGAAAATATTTTGAATAATGCAGATAATTCTTTTGAAAATATTCCAGATGTTCAATCAAGATATATTATAAATAATTCTGTTAAAAATTTTGTTGAAGTTTTTTCTAAGTGAACAATTTGAGAACTTAGAAAAAATGTTTTTAATGCATGAAGATATAATTATTGACAAGATGTGAACGTTGATTTTATTCCATATTTAGTTACAGCGCTAGATTTAGTAAATGATGAAATAATAAAAGATTTTAATAATGAGCTTGAGGATGAAATAGATAATTTAGTGAAAAATTGATTATCTAGAAAAATAGCTGTTCCTACAACTTATTATTATGAAGATAGTAATGAAAAAAGTACTTATGAAAATTATCTTTTTTGAAGAAAATGATCTACACTAAATCAAGCTGAACAATGTAGTATTTATAGGTGATCACTTGATAATTGATGAAATCTTGTTGAAGCAAATAGATGATTAAATATCAATAATATAGAAATAGATCAAGAAATATTAAGCTTAGCTCCAAACCAAGCAGCATGTTACTCACGCGTACAAAGTTGAAATTCTATGAATTGAATTTTTTGAATGAATACTCCGTTTAATATTGATGAAGATTTAGCTTGAGAATGAGAAATTTCATTAAAAAATTCTAATTATAAATGAGCAATTTTGCCGCTTTTTGATATTTGAGGTTCTAAAGCTATTAATGATTCCTCAAAAACTAATAGTCCTTATTTTTGTGCTGATAATAATTATTTATTATCAAATAAATCTCAATATTCAGGCTCTACATATAGAGAAAATATGACTTGGAGTACTACATATAGATTACCAACTTATTCAGGTGGGTATGACGATTTTTTTGGTAATTTAGCTGATGTTTTTTGAGCTACTGACAATCCAGCGGAATATCAAGAATGATTAGCCGACTGAGATTATGGTATTGATTACTCTAATGCTATTTGATGGAGCTGTAATACAAACAATACTACTTGAAGTTATAATTTTAATAAAACCTTTGATGAGCATTATGACACTTTTAAATGATGAGTTTGTCAAGATAATAAAATATTTTTAGATTGAGAAATAGTTAAATCTAGTAGGTATACTCAAGCCATTTATAACAATACATATAATTATCAAACACAAGAATTTGATCCAGACTTATGAGCTGATGTTACAGTTACAAAAAGTTTTTCTGGTAGAAGTTATGAATGTGATTGATATAATATAGTATCACCAACTTGAAATTCTGTTGCTAATTCTCTTATGAAGCGGGAAATTAGAGAGCATAAATATAAAACTATTCCTTCTTACATAACTCATAAATCCCCAGAATCTGAAAATATTACAACTCAATTAGATGCTAAAGTAACTCAATCTAATCCTGTTGATAAAAATAGATATATTGATTTTATTTGAGCTAATGGTTCTTATCAAAAAATTGAATATCCACAACTTTTTAGAATGGATATAGAAGATAAGTCTGAAATAGATTTTAATCAAGTAGCTGATAATATAGATAATTATTTAGATCAAAAATCAGCAGAGATAAATTCAGTAATTAATAATTCTAAACCAAATAATTCTTGAACTTGAGATAGATTTCTAGATAATCAAGAAATTTATAATTTATTAAAAACTTGAGATTTTCCTGAGGCTAATTTTGATTTAAAAGATTATTTAAAAAGTAAAACTGCTTCAAATATTGTAATTGATTGAGTTGATAAATCATTAAGTTATTATGATGTTTTAACTTTTTCTGTTTATTGGAATAATTTAAATTCTGTTTCTGCTAAATATTGATATGTTTTTGAAAACTATTTATCTGATCAATCTTTAAATGATAATAACTTTTATTTACCAGAAAATAAAAATCAGTATGAAATAGCTTATCTTTGAGCACCTTGAAATTCTTCAAATATGTATATTTGACTTGATCCGGAATCAAAATGAGAAAATCCTTTTTCAGACATTATTTGAAAAAATCAAGATATTTCTACAAAAGTTTTATGACTAAACACTTCAAGAACTAATTCCTATGAATCAGCAAAATTTAAATGTGCTCCTCCAGAATGAGTCCCAATTTGGGAGTGGATTCCTGCTGTTATGTGTCGGTTATGAGATTTGTTACCACCAACTATAAAAATTTGAGATAGAACTTTTTGATGATCTAATTCATCAAAAAATAGTTCTTCTGATGAAAGTTTTAGTTCAGAAGAATCTTTTGAGCAACTTACGGAGGAATTAGAAGCTTGTAATAAAGATGAGGATAATAATTGAGTTAATGACTGTTTAGAGCAAACAATAGAAGCTTGAGATTTGATTTTAGAATCAGATTCTTCAAAATATTTTTATAATAAAAATATAAATCTTACTTCTTATCTTGAAAATCAAAACTGATCAAATATATCAAAAGTTTTACCTTTTGATATAGATTTTGAGATTGTTAGAGTAGAATCTGTTGTTGATTGAAATGTTTGAGAAGAACTTTTTAATATTAATAATCCTAGTAAATCTGATTATTGATTACTTAGAAATTATGTTTCTTTTAGTCCAATTTCTCTAAAAACAGTAAATTGAGACGCAAAACATATTTTGGCTACAAAAAATAAAGATTTGAATATTTATTTAAAAACGTCTACTTCTCTTGAAGATTTTGAGTGAAATACTTTAGATGAAAAAGAATCTGAAATATTAAAAGTAGAAGTTAGATGAGATAGGCTTTTTAGTTCTAGTTATAAATTTACGAATGAAAACAATAATTTAGATATAAATGTTTGATCTAACTTTGTAAAGGCTAGCTCTGAAAATAATGTTTATTTATTTGATGGTAATAGAAATAATATTGATTCAATAAATAATACTATAAATAATAATTCTACTTCTGAGGAAAAATTAGTTATAAAATTAGATAACTTTTCTACAACATGAAACACTGTTGCTATTAATTATCCACTGAATGTTAAACTTAACAAAGACTGAGAAAATATAGAAGAGTTAAATCTAAATTCTTCTAACTTAAATACTTTTGCTGCTTTGTTTTCTCTTCAAGAAACTTGAGAGTATGAGCTTATTATTACTGATAATACTTGATTTTCTAGTTCTAGAAACATTGATGTAACTCCTTGAAATCCTGAAAGATTGGACTTAGAAATGGGTGCAAATTATTTAGAATTATGAGATAATATTTCTACTAATTTTATTACTATTTTAGATGAATTTTGAAACTCAGTTTCAGGAGATTTTTATAATTTAGATGTTAAAATTAATTGAAACTGAGTATTATTTGAAGAAAATTCTCAAAAATCAATAAGTTCTATAATTTTTGATTGATATAAAATTTTTAGATTAAAAACCACAGACAGTGCTTGAAGTAATACAATAAATGTTTCACTTTCTGATCAAGATTGAAACGAAATATTAGAAACAAATAAACAAGTAAATGTTTTAGATAAGATAAATGTTGAGCTTACAAGTACTAGTTGAGATTTTAATGTTGGTTGAGAAGAAAATCAATTTAGAATTGAATTCAAAGACTGAAATAATCAACTTATAAATGACTTTAAAACAAGAGTTTATATGAATGTTGATAATAATTATTTGAATATAGAAAAACCTTATTTTAATGTTACTTCTTGAGTTTGAACTCTAGATTTTGAAACTAGAAGTTTGGCTTGAAAACAAATACCAATAGAAATACAGGCTGATTGAATAAAATCTATAATTACAAAAGATATTACTATTTTGCCATGAGATCCTATAAAAATGGACTTAGTTTTATCAAAATCTAGAATGGAGGCAAATCCTTCTGAAAGTAGTAATTTGAATGTTGAATTAAAAGACAAATATAATAATCTAGTTTTTAATGATTCAAATACGAATGTTACTTTAGAAATACCGCAAGAATATTCTAATATTTTGACAACAAATAATGTTACTCAAAAGGTGGCTTCTTGAAAAGCAAATTATAGAATTTATTCTACTATGAATGCTTGAATTTGATATTTTAAAGTAAGCACTAATCCTTCTCTAGATCTAAATAGTTTTACAGTTGAAGATGAAAATTGAACTCTAGAAGTTTCTTGAGTTTGAGAAAATGCTTGAAAAATAGAAACTTTTTATGTTTGGAATAAACAAAAACTACAAAACTCAAATTATAATTCAATATATACAACTCTTTTGGGTTCTAATTATTGAGATATTGATCAAAAAGACTATCTTGCTTGATCTTTGATTTTTGATAAAAATAGTAAGGCCTTGGCTGCAACTTCGATATTGAATAATCCTTACTCTTACTCTGATACATTCTGATTTTGAAATAATTGATCATTTATAAAAAAATATTCTTCTTCTGATTTGACTCAGGATATTTCTACAAATATTGGATTAGATGATTGAAATATTTATGTAAATATTTTTAATAATTCATTAAATAATTACATTTGAAAAATTCAGTATAATTTATGAAATGATTTTGATATTAATGTTTGTGATAATTTTGAAAATTGTAGTTTGTCACAAAATACTTGAGTTTACTGAATAAACACAAGTTCAAATTATGAATTTTTTACTTCTGGAGGTGAATTATTATTAAAAGA
The DNA here is from genome assembly GCA_041642635.1 of bacterium. Classification (GTDB taxonomy): domain Bacteria; phylum Patescibacteriota; class Gracilibacteria; order BD1-5; family UBA6164; genus JAAZVM01. The sequence continues at coordinate 7,803 of JBEPWB010000027.1, read as the reverse complement.
TAATCAATCTTGAAGAAACTTAATAGAATTAAATTCAGACTGAAAAATCTCAAGAGAATCAAGTTTAACTTTTGAGTTAGGAGAATCAAATCCAAATTGATTGGTTATAGATATTTTAGTTTGAGATAGTGTAGTTTGAAAATTATTTTATAATTTTAAATCTACAAATATTGATATTTCAAGAGATGTTTTGGCATTTGACGCTAAAAAATCTAATTCAAATAGTTCTATTCTATTATATATAGATACTAATTCTTACTGAACTTATTCAGATTGAAGATGAGATGATTATAATATAAACCTATATTATAATGATCCATTTGCAACTGATAATACTCTTAATACTTTTTCAAAATGAAATAACTACTCTTATGAAAACTTTGAGAATAAATGATGACTAGGTTGGAGTGAATGAAATAAATCATTGTTATCATTTTCTGCTTGAGAGACTGTTTGAGAATCAGTTAAGAATTTTGCTAGTTTTTCAGTTATAAATATTTGAGATCCAGTTGTTAGTCTAAAAAAACTTAAAAAGACTTTTAATAATACTACTACTCAAAAACAGTTTGATTCAACAATATGAACTATAATAAATAGTGATCAAAATATCAGAGATTATAAAATTTTTGATTATAATGATGATCAAAATGAAGATATTATTTTTATAAAAAATGATTGATATATTCAATTGTATGAAAAAAATAATTCTTCATCAAGATATACTGATAAGTGAAATCTGGTTCAAATATCAGACTTACTTTCAACAGAAATGGTCTTTACCTGAGATTTTACTTGAGATTGATATGATGATATTTTCTTTATATCTGATGATTGAAGTCCAAATATTTTGAATAATATAAATAAAGATTTTTCTAGATTATCTTTAATAAATAAATTTTGATTAAATTGAAGAATAATTAGAGCTGATGTTTTTGATATGGACAATGACTGAATTGATGATGTTGTTACTCTTGATGAAAATTGAGAAATAAATATTTTTTATTGATGAGGAAACCCCGCTAATCCTACTTTTACAAAATTAAAAGTAGGAGAAGGTTATTCAATAAATCTAGATTCTGAAGAAAGAAATGATTGATGATTTGTTTACTATGATTGATTATATCAAATGTGATCTGAGGAATCTAGTGATACAAGTTCTCAAAATCAACAATATATTGACAATTTGGTAAATCAGATAAATAATAATAATTCTGATAGTTTATCTAATCAAGATCAAATAAATTATGATTTTATAAATAGTATAATTTATGCTGAAATTCCTTATGCTATTTCAGATAATCAAATAAATGCAGAAAACATTAATGATATTTGAGATTATTCTTGAGTTGAAAACTATCTTGAGCAATTAACATTTATAAAATCAGAATATTCTGATTCCTCGGGTATAACTGTTACAAAAAAATTTACTGACAAAAATTCTTGATGACTTATTTCTTGAGATATCGTTGATGTTGAAGTAAGTATTACTAATACTTCTTGAGAAAGATTAAGTAATATTATTTATATAGAAGATGTTTTATCTTATTTTAATTTAAATAAAGCTAGTATAGAAAATTCAAAAGATTTAACTGTAAAATCTCCAAGTTTGTATGATTTTATGTTTGATGAATTTTCTCTAAATTCTAATGAAACTTTTACAATAAATTATTCTGTTACTACAAAATGAATTCAATATTTACATATTGAAGCTTGACTTTTTGAAAAATGAGAAGATTGAGATGATGAATATTGAGATATTTTACTAAAAAATAAAAAAGAAAATTGTTGAGCAGAATTAGAAATATTTAGATCAACTTGATCAAGAGCTTATGAAAAATGAGTGATAACTCCAGCTTGTGAAGATCCAAATCCTACAGCTTTAGAAAAAAATAAACTAGACTCTAATAATAATTGAATACCTGATTACATTGAAGAATTAACTTGAGATAATGAGGCTTTAAAGGATTATTCAAAAGATTCTCTAGATGATATTTATAAAGATTCTGATAATGATTGAATTCCTGATATGGAAGATTTATTCAATAATAATTGAAGTATTTCTCTAAATCTTTGAGATATTTGAGAAAATATTGATAGTGGATTAGATTGATTAAATGAGTTAGTTAATTGAATGAGTTGTTGATTTAATAACTGAGGATGTTTAGCTACTCCACTTAACTGGGCTCCGCTTGCTCCAGGTTGAGATCCAACTGCTATGTGAATGCCTATATGAGATGGTTTTAGGGTTGATGAGTGAATTCCTGTATTTTCAGCTTTTACTTGGATGTGAGTTTGACCAGCTTGTGTTCCAACTGTATGGCCTGCAAGTCCACTTTGACCATGATGTTGAGCTACTTGATTGTGAGCATGAGGTATGCTTTGAACATTTTCTCCATCTAACGTATTTAGGTTATTTGTAACTCCAACACTTACATGATGAGTTTGAGTTGCGGCGTGTTTTTGAGCTCCAGCAAGTGTTGCAGCATATTCAAATATGCCTTGAGTTTCTCCACTTTTTCCAGGATGAAATTGTATAGTTGTTGCTGAACCAATACTTTGATGTAGTAATGATTGATCTAGCTGAAATCCTGCATCACTATGACAACCAACTTACTGAAAAGATTTTTGATTTATAAATTGAAATTGTCCTTGAGATATTGAGGGTGAACCTACTTTAGATAAAAGTTATGTTGATAATTATTATGATCACTTAGCTAATTGAACTAATAATTCCTCACTTGCAGGTTATGAAAATAACTTAAATACTGGAATATCCAATAATTGACCACTTTTTTCTATTGGTTGAACTTGAGAAGAAGTTTCTGTTTCAATTGATCCAAGTAATAATTCTATAGATTATTCTGATGTTGAAGAAATTGTACAAAAAAGAATCCAAGCTTTTCCATGATTTCTTATGAATTGGGTAACTAGACAAATAGAAGAAATTGTTACAAAATTAACAGATTTTCCTACAATATTTGTTGTTCTTCCAGATTTTTCTTGAATATATGATACTGATTTAAATTGGGAAGAAAATAAACAAAATTGGCTACAAAATTCTTGAAACCAAAGTTCTCTAGATTCTACATCTTGATTATCAGTAGATTCTGATATTACCGATAATTTTTGAGAATTTAACGAGAAGTTTGAAAAGGTTGATTCTTGAATCAAAGAGGCTTATGAATTTTTAGGATCTTTGCCTTTAGTAAAAATAAATCAGCAACAAGTAAATATTAATGTTCCATGGATTACACCAGAAGAAATTGATAAAAAAGTAATTTCTCGGCAAGCAACAATAGATTCTTGGAAAAAAGAAATTGAAAATGCAAAAAATTCATGGTCTTATTGAAATACTTGTCAAACTTGAGATCAAGAATGTTTAGATAAAAACGCTGCCTCTGAAAAAATTATTCTTGATGCTTCAAAAATGGTTTCTTCTTTAGAAGCAAATCTGGATTCTATAAAAGATTATAAAGAAATTCCAGAAAAAATTAACAAACTTATTTCTAAAAAAGAAGATTATTTAGAACAAATATTATGAAATATAGAATCTATATCTCAAATTTTATGAGGTTGGATTTGAAAAAACTGAGAAAGATTTAAGTCTTGGGTAGAATTATACGTTCTAATAAAAGCTACTTTAAAATCTTGGCAATTATTGGTTGATGTTTTTATTGACTATGAAGCTGAATGTCAAGAATGTAAAAATGAAAGACAAGATTTGATTTGATGGCAATTTGAGTTAATTAGTATGGTAATTCCTGATATTCCTGTAATTCAATTTCCAAAATGGCCAGATATTATAATTGATTTGCATAATATAAGAGCTTGAATGACAGTTTCTCTTCCTGAGTTTAATGTATCAGCAAAGCCTATAGTTTTACCTGAACTACCTAATTTATCACTTCCAGAATCACCAAATGTAAATATTAATTTACCTAGCTTACCTATACTTCCAACTCTTGAAATTCCCGAGTTACCAGATTTACCTAGTTTGCCAGTGGTTGAATTACCAAATCTACCACCTCCACCAATGCTTCCAAAAATGTTTGCACAATTAGAAGCAATTTTGGATATTTTGAAACTAGTTACTAAAGCAATGTGTATCTTAAAAATGTCTCCTTTTGTTCCAGAATGGAGAGCTTGAGATCAAATAGCATTTTTAACAGAAAGAAATTGATATTTACCAACTGATTTTTTAAATGTTTCAATGCCACAATTTTCTTTTCCATTTGTTGATGCCATAAAGGTAACTTCATATGTTAATTTAGAGTTTGAAACTGATTTTATAGTTGAGTTAGCTAGACAAGTTGCTATGCCTATAAATGATTTTACTTGAGATTTTACAAATATTTTTAATGTTAATATTAATGATTTAGATTTTGGTGGTTTTACTCCTAGCCAAATTGATATAAATATTTGAGAAGACTTGGAAACTCCAATTTCTCAAAATACAAATAAATTAAAACAATTTGTTTGATTTACACTTCTGAAAAATATTCTTCATTGAAATGATTATCTTAATGAAAATAAAAATGTTACAGTTAGTAATTTAGAATATAAAGAATTAGTAAGTAAAAATTTAGCTGATGAGTGATTTACAAGTGATCCAAGGTTTGATAAATTAAGAAATATTTGGGATAAAGTCAATGATTATTCATTTTCAAATGAAGAAAAAATTATTCAAGAATTACAAAAAAATAATTCTAATAAATTTGATACTTTAAAAAATATCATCAATACTGAAATTATTGAAAATAAAAACTTTAAAGAAAACTTTAATAGGATGCTTGAGACAAATGTTGTAAAAACTTCTTCAAATTCTGAAAATAAAATTGCAGAATATAATTGAATGTTAGAGAAATATAATGATAGCTTTTTCAAGAAAACAGAGTCTTTAGTTAGTTATAATTCTTTTGATGATACTACTAAAAATGAAATTATTTCTGAGTGAGAAAGATTAGTTTCACAAGTTAATAGTGCAACATCTAGTTATACTAATAATTCTAGTGATAAACCTTTATATGCCGTAAATAGTCAAAATTGATGAGATACTACAACTACTAATAATAATTATTCTTCTTCAAGCTCTTGTTCTGGTGGAGTTGGTAATGAATGAGACTATATTTATGAATGAATTTATATTCTAGAATGAGATAGGTCTTATAAATTATTTGATTATACTGATGAATTGGTTTGAGATGAAGAGTTAGAAGTATTGGATGTAGATAAAGATTCTGACGACGATATGTTTTACTTTGCAAATAATACTCTTTACTTAAAAGAAAATCTAAAAATAGTTGAAGAAGAAAATGTAACAAAAAGTAATCCTTTTGTCTTAAATTCTTTTGATAACAAAATATTAAATTGAGATTGATTTATTCCGGCTGTAAATAATATTAGAGAATCTAGTATTAATTCTTGAGTAATAAATCTATCATTTAGTTCAATTCCTGGAATTTATAATTATAGAACTAGTTTTTATGACAGAGTTGATAAATTTTCAAATGAAGATAATTTGTCTTATTCTCCACAATATGCAAAAAAATCTATAATTGATTCCTTTGCTTGAGTTTGAGATATTAACTTGGTTTGAGAAAATGATAATTTTATAGAAAGAAAAGATATAGTATTTATTGATAATCTTTGAGATTTGAGATGAGTATTATTAGAGACAGAAGAATTAAGAAGTCTTAAAAATGATATTGCTAATTGAAATGTTGTTGTAATATCTAATTGAACAAGAATTTATTCTTGAGATTCTACGACTGTTATAAAATATGTTCAAGAATGAATTGAGGAAGTAAAAAATATAATTATTCCAAAAAATAGAAATATTGAAATAAAAAATTCTATGAGAATAGTTTGAGTTACTTGAAATTGATATGTAAAAACTTGAAATAAATTATCTGTGGAATGAACTGATATTTTAGCTTATAGATGAATGCCACTTTTTGAAACAAGTAAAATTTCTTATATTTGAAATGATATTGAAGCAAAGCAAAATACCTATATTGATTTGAGATATTATGATTGAAGTACATATTGATTAGGATTTTATAATATTTCTGATTGGGAATATAATAACTTATGAATGATTTCAGATAGTTATTTAGTTTCTTCTTCTAGAAATAATGATTATTATTATTCTAAAACTCATTGATTTAAAAATAATATTAATTGAACAAATTCTAAACAAATATTATTATCTCCACAATTAAGATCTGATAAAAGTAATCCTGTTTCAACTGTTTCTTCTATAAAAATTCCTGTTTACCAAGAAATGGAAGTAAATTTAAGTAGAGATATTTATGATAATACTTGATTACAAGATGTTTATATTGATTTTGATTTGGATATTGATTCTTCTTGAGATTGAAGTTCAAAAAATGATAATGATAGCTCTACTAATGAATTATTAAATATTGAAAAAAATGAAGATGGAGATTTTATTTTAGAATTATGAGAGTTTGAAGATATTTTTAGTAAAAAAATATGAGTGATTTCAGTTGACGATAATAATAATTCAACAATTCAAGAGATTAATTTTGAAGTTTATAGTCCAAAACCATCTATAGATAATATTGAAAAAAATAATTTAAGCTGATCTATAAACGAAAATCTTGATTGAGAACCAGTTTCTCTTTACAGATATAGGTGATGAATTATTACAAAATTAGTTTGAGATGAAGATTGAAATATTGCTTATACTCAAGATTGAAACTATAATTTCTGAATATGAAATAGAGAATCTAGAGTTGTAAATATTCAAAGGAACTCTCAAATTATAGCAACGGTAGATGAAAAAACTTGATTTATAGATCTAAAAAATTGATCACTTAATATTGATGTTTTAAAATCAAATGATGAAAATAATGATGTTGTATATCCAAAAATAATTATAAAATGATGAAATCAGGAATTATATTATCAAAATATAAAGGTAAATTCTGCTAATAATGTAAAAGTTGTAGAAGATTTTTCTTGAATAAGTCAAAATTGAATTTATGTTCAATTTTTAGACAAGTCTAATTATAATTTTGATATAATACCTGCTTGAGCAAATTATAATCCTGGAGATATGATAATTTATTTATCAAGTGATAGTAATAAAGAAGCTATTTTTACAATATTTAAAGATTGAAGAATAAATTGATTAAATGACAATTATTCTCTAAATTATGATTATTATGACAATTATGTTGTTCTAAAATTAATTGATAATCAAAGAAATGTAGAAATTGCTAGTGTTTTATATAAAGTTGAAAGTGACTTTATAATAAACTAAAAAAGTTCACAAGTATTAAACTTGTGAACTTTTTTTATTTAACATAATACAAAGTTAAAATTTTTGACCTATAATACATATTTTGTAATAAATTGTATTTTTTTCTTTGATTTAGAGTTAAATAATCTTTTTGTTTATATTTAACTAAACTTTTTTCTAAAGCGTTTTCTAGAGATAATAATTGATTTCTACTATTATAATATCTTGCTTTATTAAAATATAAATCAAGTGATTCGTTTAATTTTTTTCAGTAATCTTTTTGTACTTGAGTAGTTGTTATATTTAATTCTTTAAAAATTTTATTTTGAGTATTATTAGCAGAAACTCAGTTATTGATAGACAGTAAGGTAAATAATCCAATTATACAAAGAGATTTTAAAATATTTTTCATAATAGTTATATTTAATTATTAATAAATAAATTATAGTTAATAAATAAAAAGTGTCAATTAAATTATTTTAACAAAAAAACAGATTTTTAAAAATCTGTTTTTTTGTTATTGATAATATTATTAA
>JBEPWB010000026.1:0-13903 GCA_041642635.1 bacterium | reverse complement strand
TCCATTTTGTTTTCCAAATATGTGTGGCCCTTGTGAAGTACTGCCATTAAAAGCACTTGAATTTAATGCAAGCATTCCACTCCCAGATGTACCAAAATTTCCAGAAATTGTTAATCTCCCTGACATCGTATCACTCTCATCAGAACGCAAATAATTAGCAGCTAAAACACCACCTAATTTGTCAGCGTTGTCAGCTTGTGGATGATAATTATCTGTATATATTTGAGCACCATGTATTTTTGCTATTTTCCCAGAAGGGGGAGAAAATGTAATATTTCCACCTAATCCAGTACCACCAAAATCATTACCCTCTATTGAAATATAAGCACCGTTATTACCACTCCAATTAGAACCACCTCCTATAAGCATTCTTTGAGAGTCCGAACCTCTTAATAGTCCTGAATTACCACCATTATTAAAAGTAATAGTTCCATTCATCGTATCACTCTCATCCGAACGCAAATAATTAGCAGCTAAAACACCGCCTAATTCAGCAGCGTTACTGGCCGTAGCCGTTTCAGTTACCCACGTTTCAGTTGCAATGTTAACCCCACCTATCTGCCACCGTCCGGCTGTGTTATACAGAAGAGAACTCACTACACTTGTACCGTTCCAGATGTCTATTCCGGAAGCTACTGTTGCACCATCCTGTGTTCGGTTTAATTGCAGTCGTGCATCATCTACCGTGATAACATCACCGACCCAGTGATTCACTGTTCCATGAATTATTAAATCGTTAACGGTGAAATTTTGATCTGATGCACCTCCAAGGGGATGATAAATACTATCATGGTTATGGTTACTTTTAGAAACTTCTACTCCTCCATAATTTAAAGTACCTGTAAAATCCCATATTCCAGAAGGAGTATAATTTGAAGTCTCATCAAAACTATCTGAATAAGTAGGATCTATTTCTAATTTATTAGAAGTACTATTTAATCGTATACCATTCTCATAAGTAGTTGTAGATTGTATGACCTGTACACCTCCTATTTCAGTAGAAGTAGCATAAGGCATAGAAGACCATATAGGTTCTACTGAAGCATCTGCACTAGAATATGCTACAATATCTCCAGAACCAAATAAATCGTATTTAGCTTGGATATAGTCAGTAGTACCATCATTCAACAACTCAAACATTTGATTAAAAGCTGTTATTGCAAGTTTAGAGTCTAATTCAGTTTGTAAATTTGTTACGTCTGCTATTGCATGGGTATGCACAGAAGGAGGAAAGGTAGTAGGTTTATTTGTTATTTCCGTCCATGTAGGCCATCTAGTAGCTGTGTCAGGTTTAGAAGTTACTTCTGTAAAGACGGGCCATCTAGTAGCAGTACTCGGCTTATTGGTAATATTAGACCAATCTGCACTATTAGAGTATAATGGATCTATTTCGAGTTTTTTAGAAGTGGTATTAAGACGTATTCCATTTTCATATATTGTAGTTGACTGTAATACTTGTACTCCACCCACTGTAGTGGATGTAGCGTAAGGCATACTCTCCCATATAGTATCAGGTAATTGTCCTATATTACTATAAGCTTGAATTTCACCTGTAGCAACTATATTACCGTCAAATACTAAATTACCATCTACATCTATATAAAATTCAGGAGTATTGACCCAATTAGAAGTGACAGTATCAAATCTTAAAAATTGATTAGAATTAACCGTTACTGCTTCTACATCTGAAATTTCATCTAAAGCTATATTTATAGTCTCACTTCCATGAACATGATTACCTTCTGCAACAGTTCCAGCAATAGTACCAAAATTTTTATTAAACGCTGTATTCTTTTCGAATGCAGGTTCAAAATTATCTGAAGACCATCTCTTAGCTACTCTTACAGTTTCTTGCCAATCTCTTATTCTTTGAGTTACCTTAGCCATACAAATTTTTTAGAAATAAAAAGGGCGGGCTTTTTGTACCCGCCCTTAATGTTGCATTAGTATTATATTATATGACTATTATACTGCTACAGTATAGACATCTTGAGTTATACCTAACCATGAGGCCAAAGTATTTGCTACTATGATATTTTGATTTGTAGCAGGAACAGCTCCATCATTTGCTGTAACAGGAAGAGATACAATCACTCGTTTACTTGTGAATTTCTCATAACTGTTATCAGGTGAACGATAATCAGCATCGTATTCAATTACAAACTGGTTATAACTTGCAGAAGTAAGAGTACGGAAATCTGGCATAATTATAGGGAAATATGTACGGTTAGTAATACCGCGATATCCCATTTCTACTTTTTCCATATCCCTAACTTGCTCCCAGTTACCAAGACCATAAACAGCTTCTGTTTCTACTATATCAGAATCAAGTCCCAGTTCTTGCCAAAAACCGTTAGCATCCACATAATTAAAAAATACATCAAAACTCACCATTTTGAATTCGTCAATATTATTCAAACTAGTAGTTGATTCTGGAATAGGTTTAGCAGTCAAAATAAGAGTAGTAGTACCAGAAGCAATTACTCGAGTACCTTTATGACTAGCGATACGAGCACGAAGACCGTTAAAAACATCCAGACTAGTATCACCAGTTTTGGCTATATAACGATAAGTTTGAGTGAATTGTCCAGGATGCTCTTCGATATCTTTGTATACCAAACGAAGTACATATTCAGTACCTTCTACGATAGCATCTGTAATTGCTGGAATAGTAGCAGTAGCTTCAGCTTTTGCAACATGCGCAGAAAGAACAGACTTACGAAGCAAGCTATGTTTAATAGGATTTGATAAAAGAACTCTACGTCCTGTAATTGAAGTACCTGCTTCGTCATAATAGTTCAGCACTTGAGAAGTACCTTCGACGATATAGATAACTTTAGAATCAGCAGAAGTGGCATCTACAGCCAGCACTTGCAAATTCTCATCTAGTATTGTTATTTCACCTTCTGCGATATTAGCCGAAACTACTTCAAAACTTGCACCAGTGGCTAGCTCAGTTGTACGGTCAATATCCTTACCGATGAATAAATTATAAGGTTTATTAATCATTGTATTTATATTTAGTTATTATCACTTTGTTCTGATTCTCTAGAGTATCTAGGATCTCCGACACTTCTTACAAATAACATGACAGCTAGATCTACTATCTCATCATGTACAAATTCAGGCAATTCGCAATCGATCCCACCCAAATTAATTTTTTCTGGAATTCTTATATAACGTAGAAAGTATTTATCTACAGTATAATTACCATCAGTAATAAGTTCTACACTATTATCTTTGAACATCCTTAAAGGTTTTGCTTCATCATAATGGACACGATATTCACTATAAGGATTATCAATATCACTTCTATACCTATCCGAAGTAGTCTCTGTTATACCTTGTCTTAAAGTTACAATATCTCCTTTTAAATCAGTCAGTTCTATTAAAACTTCTTCTGATAATGGGTATTTATAATTTGATGGCAAGACAGCTATATATGAATTAGGTTTATCTTCTAAAGCTCCTACTGTGGGAGTAATAGAATTTTCTATAATAAGAGTTCTGATATTCTCTGTTTGTTTTTGAGTTTGTTCTACAGAATTTCCTCTTGGAGTATTTCCAAGTAATGTATTTTTTATGAAAGTATCCATAGATCTATTCAACCAATAAAATACTATATGAGATTCTATCATAATTTCAGAATCCATGATATTTATCTTGTGTTCAAAAGAATCTTGCATTTCTCTAGGAGTCATAACCTAATTTTTAATTGTTATTGTTGTTGTGGAGCTTGAGCAGTCTTAATTCCTAACTTGTATTTAAATTCTTCTATAAACATTTTAACTGCTAATTCTACGATATCTTTATGCAGATAAGGATCTAATTCACATTCTGTAACAGTTTCTCCTGCAGTATCATTTTCTAATACTAGCTTCAAAGGTTTTCTAAGATAAATATATGAAATATCATAAATTTCAGTATCTATATCTTTGTATAAAATGGCTTTATCTCCTTCTTCAAATAGTACACAAGGCTTTCTAAGTATAGGCTTATTAAAGATGGTATTTGTAATATTATCTATTTCAGCATCATCTACTAACCTGTTAGGTGTCCAAGTAGGTTCAGTTATTCCAACAAAAGAATTTGTAGCTTTTGAAAAAGATTGTAGATAATATAAGAAATCAGATGGAAGATCCAAAGCTATTCCCCCATCTACTTCAGTAGGAGATATAATAGTATTATTTTCTGTACCTTCAGTAATAAGAGAGATATCTCTAACTATAAGATTTCTTAATACGTCAGATCTTTGTTGTATATACTCAATATTATCTCTCATTCTACCTTTACTAAGATACATATCTCTTAAATATCTATCTTGAGCTGAATTAAGAAAATACAGAATAGTATAAGAATCTGGTTTTTCTAATATTTCCAGTTCTTTTGATATCAATTGAATCTGCATATCAAAAGTTATTTGCATTTCTCTGGATGTCATAATTATTCTTTTTTACTTAACTGCATTAAATTAGGTTCTAGTCTAACTGATTCTATATTTTCTAGAAGAAGATTAACAGTTAGAGCTACTATCTCTGGATGTACTTGTTCGGGTAATTCAGATTCTGTTGTTTGATATTCTGTAGCTCCTGTACTTACCAATTCTTTAGGTTGTTTAACATATTTAATATAAGCAGCTGTAATACTTTTATAAGGATCATGAATAAATCCTATCTTATTATCATAAAAATAAACTAAAGGATTCTTTATAAAAGGAGTATTAAACTCTGTTTGAATAAGATCTTTAATTCTATTTTGCATTACGGGATAAGCTTCTATCATATCAATATCTACATTTGAAGGACTTTCAAATTGAGCTGCAGCAGATATAAAAAACATATACTTAGAATCTGGATTAGTAGAATCTATATCTTCTATATTTAAAGTTTTAACGTTTGGATAAAAAGGGTGTATAGATAATGATAATACATCACTTTCTTGTACTAGAGTAACTAAGTCATCCATTCTTTTACCGCTGTCCTCAAAGCCTTCACCTCTAAAGTTATTGCCATACATCTTTTGTTTAATAATCTGCAATTGAGCTTCATTAAGCCAATAATCAAGCTCTTCAGGCTCAAATGCAGGCAGTTCTAGGCTGGAAGTCTTATCCAAGCCTAGTTTAACTGCTTCGTGCATTTTTAGTACATTCATTATTTTTTAGTTTCTACTTCATTCAAAATAGCAGTCTTAATCTCTTGAAATTCTGGATTATCCAAAAATTCTACTGCTTCTTCTAAACTATGCCCAATAACATCAGAACCGTACTTGTAAACATTCTTATTTCTACGGATAACGTTATGTGCAATAGACTCTTTTACTAAAAATTCAGTATTTCTATTTTTGTTGTTAACCCATTTCTCTATGAATTTTAATGGAGCATTGTCCACAAATTCATTAAGACGTGCTTCAGCCACTTCATCATTTACATTATTAGCATTCTGACCTAATACTCTAAGAGCTTTCTTAATCTCAGCCGGAGACATTTTATCCATCTCTTTGTAAGCTTTACGTTTAACTCTTGAGTGCTCATTAGATTTAAGAGCTTCCTCTTCTTTATTCACTAATACATAATTGGCAGTAGGCTTTATATCTTCTAGACCATTTCTAACTCTTTTATGAGATTTTAGAAATAGGTACTTTAATTCATCCATTGGATCAGAAGTATCCATTATAGTATCTTCTCCAGAAATTCTAATTCGGAAAGTATCCCAAAATTCAGATCCTGGTTTCAGATTATAACCTAGATTTTCTCCCAATCTCTCTTCGTCTTCTTTAGTAAGTCCAGTATAAAGTCTTCCTGAACGTGTGAAGTAAGATCCCAAAGAGTCAATACAATTTTTATATCGTTTAACTCCTGACCATGTATACCTGTTAATGTGTTTTAACGTTACCTTCATATTATATTTATTATATTATTTAGAGGAAATGGGAGGACTTATTGAATGCCTCCCTATACCTAAGTACTATCCTCTAGTTATTACTATTCTACATCCATAATCAATTCGCCAGAAGTGGTAGGATCTTTAACCATCAAGCCTTGTTCAGACAAGAAGTGTACAGAATAACCATCTTTAGCGTTAGAACGCAGAGTGTTAATCGATTTAGCATGTCCTGATCCTGGGGCTACTGAACCTCCAGTATGCCACATTACCATTTCACGATCTTTTCTAACAATCTTAGAGATATTAGATTCTCCATCTCTCATACCAAAGTCCATGAAAGACATACGATATGATTCAAGAGGTTTACCTGAAACGGGATGCAATTTACGATTGTATACAGTGTTGTCATACAGTGGGAAGTGCTTAAGAGTAAGCTCTACACCGTTCAACATCTTATAAGTAGTAAACTGTCCACCAAGAGTAAGCTCTTGTCCAGATCCACTTACAAATTTAGTATCGATAAGATTATAAGCAGAAGCTTTCTCTTTCAATACACGGTCGAATTCTTTCATTCCCATCTCACCAGTAAGGGCTACGAATTTACGTTCGCCACGACCCAATACATTATAAGACAAGTTATACAAGAAATCTTCCATCAAATCTGCAGATAGACCAGTATAGGTTTGCTTATTAGCTGGAGAAATTTGCTCCAACAGACCAGCTCCAATATACACTGGACGTCCGTTAGTACCACGCAAGTCAGTTGTACCGTCTTGATTGGCGTTGTATTTTGAATATACAGAGAACCTATCAATACTATTGTACCATTGACGCAATGCACGCCACTCTTGATAATCAGACCACAAGTTAGTGGTTTTACCACTCTTAGGATCTTTATAAGAAATTACCATTACAGAAGAAAATGCGTCACCTGTAATATCATAAGACAATCTCATAGTAGTCAAGTGATTTCTCAACTTGAAAGGAGTATTGTAATTTACGATATCAGCTTCTTCACTGTATTCTTCGTAAGCAGAACCTTCTCTACTGATATAAGAACCAGCTGCAAGAAGACTAGGCGGAATAAAAGTATCTGCTTTACCGTCGGCTACAACCAAGGTATAAACAAAATCAGAGCCATCTTGATAAGGCTCACCCATAATCCGAGCTTGAAATTCTCTATCATCAAATGCGATAATTGCACCAGGACCGAACCATTTCTCACTTACCCATACTTGAATAGGAGTTTGATTGATACCAGGAGTTGAAGTGCTTTCAATATCTGCACCCATCCATTTGGCACTTTTAATCTGAACAGCTTTATCACTGTCAATCATTACAGGCCATTCATATTGACGATCTGCAATTTCTGTAGTCCTACCAAGACCTGAAGTTAGGAAATCAATTGTACTATTTTCGTATGTGCCGAAAATGTACGACAATACTGTAGTGATTTCATGAGGCTTTGTAACGAGAGCATTTGAAAGCATGTTCTCTTCTACTAAACCTGAAAACCACTTAGTTCTGTACAGTTGCAACCCGTTAAGAACGTTGTTATCCATCTATTTAAATTTTAATTATTATTATATCGGTTTTCTCAATTGACTGCTAATAGAACCCCAGATAAAACCACTATCGTTTTGGTCTTTTTGTTTTTTACCTTTAGATGATAGTCTTTGCTTAAGATTTTTAGCAGCATCTGAATTTGCTTTTCGCTGCACCTTCTGAACGAAGGCGTCACCTTTCATTGTGAAATAAGCAGATTCGATAAGATTTTTGTTATCAGACAAATAGTCTTTTTGGTATTTAGTGCGTCCATCAGCAGTCGGCTTGAAAATGTAATCCATCAACTGCTTTTTTTCCTTTTCGGAGATGGGAATTCCTCTGACACTTTCAAAAGAATTCACTTCTTTCTCTACGTCTTTGATATAGTTTTGTTGCTGTTCCAAAAGGGCTTTACGCTGTTTCTTCTGATCTTCTAATAGCCTTTCAGAGTTTTTCTCCCTTAATTCTTCTAAAGTTTCTTTAGCATCTGCAGCTTCATCTTCTAATACTCCAGCATCTTCATAACGTTCGAGACTTCGTTTGATACGTTCTTTAGAATACCCTTGCTCTTTTAGCAGATCTCTGATGATAGCCTTTTGATTATTCTCATCTGACAAATCAATAGTATCAAGATCTAGTTCTCCTTTAGCTGCTTGCATGTAATCTGCGATGTTACCACCGTTCTGTACATAGTCATTTAGTTTTGAGAGTTCATCACTTGCGAAATTAGGAGTTGAATTAGTGTCTACTACCTCTTTAAGAAAGTTTACAACCTCATCAATACTCTTAAATTTCTCACTATCTTCGAATTCCCAACCTAAAGCTTCGGCCAGTTTCTCTTGTACAAATTGAGAGATCTCAGGTTCTGCTTCACTAAGATCAGAAGCCTCATCATCTTCGTCTTCTTTTTTAGTATCTAGAGAAGTATCATCTTCATCTTCTTCAGTACCTTCTTCATCATTTTCAATTTCTTCCTCTTCTTTACTAGAGGATTCTTGCTTTTTCTGAGGTTTCTTTCCTTCATCGCTACCTTTAGCATCTTCGTCTTCAAGTTCTGACGGATCAACTTCAGGATATTGTTCATCTTCTTGATCAAAAGAACCTTGTTGTTTTTCTGAAACAACTGCTCTGTTAGATAATGAACCAGCGAAGGATTCAAATCCTCCTAAGAAATCAGTATTATCCATAGTTTAATTATTTATTATTATTTGTAGAGGATTTCGCAGAAACTTGTTTACGTTTAATTTCTTCCTCAGCTTTATTATTTCTTATCTCTTCTCCTAAATCTAAATACTTATAATTATTCTCTGCTACATTCTTATCTATATCAGCTGAAATTCTATCTGCTTCCAGTTCTAATTTTTCTTCTTCTAAACCTGCTTTGATAAGAGCTACTCTAATATCAGTATCTGATTTTCTAATAGAATCCTCTTCTTCAACTCTAAGTTTTTCAGCCTCAGACTGAGCTCTCATTTGAGCTATTTCAGTTTGTGATTGCTGTTGTACTTGCTGCATCTGTTCTTCTCTTTCCTGTCTAGCTTTTTCTATTTTACCTAATTTCTTTCTAATCTCTGTAAGATTATTAGATGCGATAATTTCAGAAATGTCTGACAATGAAGCCCCATTCTGCATAGCAGGTTGTAATAAACTTCTAATAGCTTCAAGATTCTGAGTTTCTTTAGTACTATCTGAAGCAAATATCCCATAATCAGAATATATAAAGTCTTCACTTATATCCATGAATACTCTAGTCATATCATCAGTAATATAATGTAATTTAGATTTACCTGATTCTGACCATGCTTTTTTAGCTGCTTCTAGAAGTGCTTCATAAACTCTTTTCTTAATTGAGTCATGTACCCAGAAATGAATTTCAGTAATATGAGAAGATTGAATTACAGATCTTTCTACATTACCTACTAATTCTCTGCTTGTAATAGCTCCTTGACGCTGTCTTGAAATGCCTGATAATTCTCCTATCATATCTTCAATCTTCATCATTAATCCGATATGTTCTTGAATAACTGAAGACATCGTAAGATCTTGAGATGAGAATTGATTAAATGCTGCTGCTTTTCCTCCTTCTCTTCCAGGAACATCCCAACCCTCTTCATAAGGATTAAAGAAGTTAACTCCCATAGAAGAAAGATAATGCATCCATTGCTCTGTAGATACGCCCATAGATTTAGGTATCTGGGTTATATCCATATTTATTACTCGTCCTTTATCTCTAGCTAATGCGATCTCAAGTCTGTACCATAAAATAAGATACATATACTGAAGAGGTTTCATTATCTCTACAAGAGATTTAGATCTCGAGTTATCATTATTGTATACAGCTCCTATATAAGGAAGACGTCTTGAATTAGGATTATCGATAGAAATGAATTGATTAGGAATAGGTTGAATACCTACATACATATCATCTCCTATTCTATATCCTTCCCATACTTCAGTAATCCAATCCCAAGTAACTTCTTCATCTTCAGAAGCTTCATAGTTTTCATCTACTATCTCATCTTGCTCATCTCCTTCTTCATCAAAATAAGAAACAAATCCTACCTTTTTAAAAGACTTCCAAGTTACGTGCCATACATCAACAGCATCACTACTAAATTCGTCATCATGAGTATTTTGAGGAAATGTCTTAAATACTATCCTATTAAAATCTCCAGAACTTTGTCTTGAAGCATTTGAAGTATATGCAAATTTATCTAGAAGTTCATTAAGATCAGCCTCTTCCATTATATCGTACAGTCTATCGTATATAGAAGATACTGACATTTTCATTCTTCGTGAAGCCCAGTCCCCATCTTCAATATGTTTTAAATCAGGTCTATCGTCATAACTAAATTCAACAGGATTAACTCTTTCTAGAGTAGGTTCTCCTGCAACTATTCCTACATAATGTACTTCTATTCCTCCAATAAGTCCGTCTTTAAATCCATGTACAAACTTATCTTTAATATCTAATTTTTCTCTAAGATATTGAAGTGTATGATAAGCAGTAGTTTCCGCTATATCGCTATAGTCGTAATTCATATACTTACCTATATCCTCAAGTTCTTTCATATCTTCTTCAGTAACAGGGTCTCCCTCATTACCTCGTCCAGCTACTTCCAAGAGTTTAGAAGTTAAAAGTTCTTTAAACTTTTTCTGTATTTTAGTTGTAGCCCCTTCGTTTACTTGGATTACTTTAAAGTCTTCAGGACGTTTAGTTTCTTCTCCAATTAAAAGATCTATCTTAGGTTTGATAATATTGAAACTCTGTATACTAGCTGGAAATCCGTCATTAACATTAAAGGGATCTGTAACATACTTGAAATCATTTTCATCAAATATACTATTATACAGATCATAAGAAATCTTCAGCTTCTGCTTTTTACTTTTTCCTGATTCAAAACTGAGATCAAATTTCGATATAAAGAAATCGACATTAGCTCTCTTCCAATCCTCTCCTTTCCGAGACATCGGCAGTTTTTGAATAGGGATTTGAGTTGATCCTCTTGATGTATTCATTATATATAATTTTATTTTAAATAAACGTACGTTTTTCTTTAGAACTGTCAGAAAACATTACCTCCGGAAATAGTAAATTCTTTCTAGACAACTCTCTCTTTTTCTTTACATGTACATGATGTAATTGTTGCTTATATATCATGACCATCATGAAAGCCATAACACGGTCAAAGTTACCAGTATCATTATAAGATATTAATTCTTCTAAAAGCGCTTCAGAATATATCTTAGTAAGATTCTTTTTACCTGGCTCATATTCTTCTATAAGCCAATCTTTGACAGCTCCTTCTCCCCAATCTTTGATTGCGGTATTCATATGAATTCCTTTTTTCCTATCTACTGTACTGTTCTTTACTACATCACGTAATAAATCTCCAGGCTGATCTGCTAACATGAAAGTACAATGTAATTTCTCAAAATAGAAAAACAGTCCTTTCTTTTCGTTTTCATAGAGTAGTGTAGCATTATAATACTTCACTAGCTTTCTGACATTTTCATAATACTCATTAGCAGTTTCAGGTCTACCTGTATATTCTGCTACAATAGTATCATAGTATTTTTCAAGAGTTTGAAATCTCTTATATATAAAAGTAGAACCTAAAGAGTTAGTTCCTGACTTATCATGGTCATAAGGGTCAGTACCTGCAATATACATTCCGAACGGAGGATCATCACAAGGGTGTTCCCATATAACTATCTGTCCTTCTGGATTATCATTTCTATCTAAGTTGTATTTTGTAATATCTTTCTGACTTCCAATAGGAGTATGTTCCCATTTAAGTTTGCCTTCTCTTTCAAAATGTAAATTTCCTACCTGTTTAAAATTCTTTACTTTTTCATTGTTTCTAATATATACTAACTGTTTTTGAAGTTCAGCTTTAGGAAATATATTAGTACTGATATTCAAAGTAGCTTCAGCTGGAGTAACAGGTTGCTCTGCAACATGCCTATCAATAGCTCTTTTATCTGAAGCATTGTCTATAACTTTCTGTCTTTCTTCGAGGATATATTTTCTAGCTAATTTTTCATCGGTATTACCATCCTCATCCATAAAAGGTTTCCCATGATCTGGATCTCCTGGCTTATTATAAGCACCTTCTAAATTAGCATATTGAGGAACAAAGAATCCACATTTTTGACCTTGTGCATCTGGGTCCCAAATATTATCAAAAACTAAACAGTTATAAGCATTAGGTTTTTCAAATAATTCTTTAAGTGATTCAAAGTCAGCATTCTCAGTACCTCCTGTACCAAACGCTATCATAGTACCAAATACAAAAGATCCCTGTTCTACAGAAGGTCTAGCAATCTGCCATGACTGTAATAGATTAGGAAATTTACCCGCCTCCTCAAATAGAATTATTTTACCTGCTTTACCACGAGCTTTCTGAGCATCATTCTTTAGAGTAACTCCTATTATCTCTGATTTATATCCAAGTTCGACTTGTACGCCACTTCTATTTCTACTAAGAAAAGAAGCTCTTTTATGCATCTTCTGATCCATTCTCTGCCTCTTCTTATACCATGCAGTGTATTGATCAATAAAGTCCATACCGTCCCAGGCTTTGGTTAAAATACCATCCTTGGTTAAGTATTCAGCTTCTGAGGCTAGAGCAAATCCTTTTGACTCCTTAAAGAAGTAAAAGTTTCTATCCATTATAGAAGCCGCTTTATAACTATAACCTTTACGACGTGACTTAAGAACTGACAAGTGATGACCTGTTTTTTCTGCTTTATCTACAGACTCAAAAAAGAATCTGTCATAATCATAGAATCTAGGAAAATCCCTATCTTTTATAATACGTTTTGAGATGGACTTATCATTATTTACAGACTCTATTTCTTTAACTAAGTTAATAGGAAAGTAATTTAAATAGAAATAATAATATCCTGGAATCCAATCTCCATCTTCAGCTGCAAACCCGTGTATACATCTCTCTGCCTCAGTTGTCCAGAATTTTAAATACTCTGAAGTACCTGGAGGAGTAAAGGTATACGTTCCATGTTTTTGAAAATGTATAGCAGGCTCTCTAAATTTATTTGAATTTCTTGTTACTTTTAAATTTACTTCCATATTATTACAGTTCAAATAATCCTATATCTTGTCCTCCTCTTGCTGAGTTCTTTTCAAGCTGTTCTTTTTGTACCTGCTGTTCTAGTTTATCTAAAGACTGTACAAGATTACCTAGCTCTTTAGCATTCTTAACAATCTTATCTATATTGTCAGGACTAGCAGTTTTAAAGTATTCATTAATAGCTTCTAAAGCATATTTAGTTGATCTGAGTAATCTAAGAGTACTACTACTCTGAAACTCTTCGAATCTCTTTATAGCTGCTTTAACTTCTTTATCAGGTTTCCATTTAGGCTCATCTGAGAAATAATCTTTTACAATTTTATCTTCTCTTTCATTTTCAGCATATGCTTGATATGGAGATCTGTAATCATACAAAAACACAATATAAGATAATTCTCTAGCTGCCTTTTCTTTGTTCTTAGACTTATCTCTATCCCATAATTTCTTAAACTCTGGTATCCAAAGTGAAGTGGGATTGAGTATTACTTGTCCATTATCTATATCAAATAATTTCATATTATATTCTAATATTATTAGGTATTAAAAAAGCCCAGCTATTGCCAGGCTTGATTTTAATTACGAGCTATGTAATAAAAGAGTTACAAATTAAGATATAATTATTATATACCTAATTGTTTCAATAATTTCTTAAGTTCAGACTTGTTTTTAATACGCCCTTTAAAGTAGTTGCATTATTTTCTATTTTAAATTTAGGTTTACTTCTTATCGACATTATCCTCGATTCTTTCATAGGCAACTTCACTAGATTTTTGCCATTCATGTCCTGCTTTTTTAGGTAAAAAGACAACGAAGTATCTTATCCTTATCGGTCTATGATCTTCACTGTCTGATATACGTTCTTTAGAAAATTTAATAGGGTAG
>JBEPWB010000025.1:0-14014 GCA_041642635.1 bacterium | reverse complement strand
AGAACTTTCAAAAGTACTCTACTAATTTCAAATTGTTTTTTTTCTTCACATAAACGTCCTTTGAAATTGTAGTGAACTTGAGAAGCTCCTATCTTTTTAGCAACCAAAGAAACATCATTATCCATTTTAAAAATCTCCGTATAGCGAATTTAAAAATATTATGCTTTAAAACTATATATAATAATTTATTTTAGTCAATACTAAAAACCAGATAAAATATTAAGAGCGTTTCTGTATCATAGGTTTTCACTATTTAAAGCTTTTGAAACTTTTGAAATAGTTGCGGAGCTCATTCAAGTTTTTTTCTCTATTCTAGAATAAGATAATCATTCTTCAAGCATTTTTGCTACTTCTAATTTTCTAGAAAAATCTAACATTTCTTTCTCACTCATTAAATCAAGAAAAAACTCAAAAATTCTTTCTTTAGAATCAATACGCGATAAAACAGTCAAAATATCGTCCATTTCAAAAGATAATTCCTTTTTTTTCATATATAAAAATTAGTAGTAAAAAATGTTACACTGAACCTTTTTTGAAATTATAAATTATATAAATAATTTATATCAAAAATAGGCCAGCATAAATTAAGTCAACAAATCGATTTTTTAAAAAAATCTCTTTAGTCTTAATGTTAAAAACTATCAAAATATCACTTTAGTTAACTAAAGAATTTTGTTATAATTCACTTTACTCAACTAAAGTCAAAAGTCAATAAATTATTGTAGTAATTGTTAAAAACTAAAAAAATCCCTTATGTTAGGGATTTTTGTTTGTTAAAAACTTTTTGCTTATAAATGTAATTATTTAAAAAAATAAAAAGAGATTTTTTAATCTCTTTTTAAACCAACGACTTCCATCATTTCTTGATATTTTTTTGTTGCTAAATCATTCGCTTCTGAGTTTCAGTTTATTAATTTTTTTTCTATAATAGAAAAATCATTATCAAATTTTTCAAATTTTTCTCTTGCTTCTTTGAAATAATCAAGAATCAAATCTAGTAATTCTAATTTTGCGTGACCATATCAATAATTTCAAGCTCTGTATTTTGAAGCGATTTCATCTTGCTTTTCTTGGTTTGCAAATAACTTTATAAGTGCAAAAATATTACAATTATCAGGATTTTTAGATTCTTCAAGAGATTCACTTCAAGTAACAATTGACATTATTTTCTTTTTTAGAGTTTTTTTATCATCAAAAATTCAGATAAAATTATCATAACTTTTACTCATTTTTCTACCATCAGTTCAAGGAATTGTCTGAACTTCTTCTTGAACATATTGTTCTGGCAATTTGAAAAAATCACAATTATAAGTTTTGTTAAAATTACCAGCGATATCACGAGAAAACTCTAAATGCTGAATTTGATCTTTTCAAACTGGCACCAAATCAGTGTCATAAGTAATAATATCAGCAGCCATCAAAATAGGATAATTAAAAGTAGCCATATTTATTTCGCTATTTTTATTTTGTGCATCCTTAAAACTATGAGCTCTAAGCATCAAACTATAAGGCGTAACACTTGAAAGCATCCACATAATATCATTTATATGAGTTATTTTTGATTGTTCAAAAACAACAACAGAGCTATTTTCTGACATAAGCGCAAAATATTCTTTTAGCATTCTTATTTTATTTTTTTGCATAGTTTCAGCATCATGAACACTTGTCAAAGAATGATAATCCGCTATAAAAATATATGATTTTTTTCATTCTATCAAGTCCATAAATGGCTTAAAAGCTCCAAAATAATTTCAAATATGCATTCCGTTTCAAGTTGGTTTTATTCATGTAAGTATTTTTTTCATAATTTTTTACTTATAATTATTTTTATAAAATAAATATTTTTTATTTCAATGTTTTATTTATTCAGATAGAACAAACATAAGCGCTACTCCAAGCCCATTGAAGATTAAATCATCAAGTTTTTCAAGTAACATCTACAACTTCTCAGATAAAATATAATCAGTCGTGTTTTTTGGCTTGCATATTATTATCTAGCTCATTTGTATCTATTCATCAACCTGTTGCTTTTGCTTCCTTCCAGCTTCTCCAGTTTTGTAATTCTATATTTACTTCCCTGTTTTCTTCGGTTATTTCAAAAAATTTAACAAGTCTTTTTGGTGTATTTTCTGGATCAAAAACTAAATCTAAACTCAAATTATCCAAAATATATTTTTCAAAATCAGTTTCTTCTAGTCATAATTTGTTCAAATATTCTCAAATAGAATTTGATAGATTATGAATAATTGGTCAACTAATTCAAAAATGAGTAAACAAAATTGGTCAAAATTCATTATATATTGGCTTTTTAGAATTCTTGTCAACTAATGTCATATCCAAAGCAACACTAACTCAACTAACTTCACTCAAATCTCTTTTTGTAGCCATTCAGCAAAGAGTTCTATATGGATGAACTAGATTTATTCAAAGATTTTTTGCGATATTGTATCATTCTCAAGTTGTTCAAATATGTCAAAAACTTTTTCATCAACTACTAACAACTATATTTTTTGCAATATATTTTTGTCATCAATCAATTGTAACAGAATAATTTCAATCAGCTAATTTTTCAATATTTTTAACATCTTGTGAAACTTTTAATTCACAATTATTTTTTTTGATATTATCAAGCAAACAATTAAGTAATTCCTTACTGTCTCAGCTTTCTAAAATAAGTCTAGATCTGTCTTCTTCTACTATATTTATACCATTTTCAGCAAAAAAACTCATTATATCCCATTGATTATAACGAGAAAAAATACTTAGTAAAAATTTTTTGTTTTGTGTAAAATAATCTCTTTCTGGAACTATATCCATATTACTAACGTTAGCTCTTTCTCAACCAGAAAGCAAAACTTTCATTCAAGGTTTTGCAGTTTTTTCAAGTATTAATTTTTTGTATTTTTTATCAATATATATTCAAGCATAAAGCCCCGCAGCTCCAGCTCAGACAATTATTACATCATGTATCATATTTATTTTTTTATTAAAAATTCTTAGTCATTATACACAAAAAATAAATTTTAAAAAAAATAATATAAAAAAACCAACAAAATTATATTTTGTTGGTTTAAAAATTCCTCCTTTTTTAATAGAAAAAATTATGTTTTTCCCACATAAACGTTAAATTTTTTATCTTGGTAATGTGGATTTTTTCTGCAGTTTTCAATATCTCCCTTTAAGCATTCTTCAAAAATATTTGAAGTTTTAGAATTATAGTCCATAATAGTCAAGTAAGTCAAGTCAGAGTATTTCTCAAAATCAGTAGTATCTAAGAACTTTAGTGTACAAATATGATTCTTAAATTTTTCTTTCAAGTAATCAATTTCAAAACCTTCAAAACTATAAGTTTTACTACCTGAACTATATCCAAATACCTCCCTACAAACTTGAATAAAATCAGAAACTCCTTCAGGATTTTCAGACTGCAAAGAAAAAACTTGATAAAAAATTTTAACAATATTTTTATCAGAAGATTTTTCGTCCAAAATTCCAAAACCTAGACCAATAGCGATATTGATATTAGACATAATTTTTCCTCCTAGTTTTCAGACCAAAATTTAGATAAAAAGTCTGGCTAAAATTATTATAAATAATATAAAATTATTGTCAAAATAAAAACTAGATTTATTTTAAAATCTAGTTTTTGTAATTTTATTAATAAACAATTACTTTTTTATTAGTAAATGCTTTTAATCATTCTGGTCAATTTTCTTTACCATATCAAGATTTT
This sequence comes from bacterium, assembly GCA_041642635.1. Classification (GTDB taxonomy): domain Bacteria; phylum Patescibacteriota; class Gracilibacteria; order BD1-5; family UBA6164; genus JAAZVM01. Next base: position 10,281 of record JBEPWB010000025.1, on the reverse strand, counting down.
TTTACTCAACCAAAAGGTAAACTTGCTCTAGATCAAGCTGGTTTGTTTATAAAAACCATTCCTGTTTCTATTTTTGAAGCAACCTCTCTAGTTTGAGCATCATTATCTCAATAAACTGCTCCACATAATCAAAAATCACTATTATTAGCAACTGCTATAGCTTCATCCAAATCTTTTACTTTTATGATTGATGCAACTGGACCAAAAACTTCTTCGTTGTAAGAAGTCATTTCTGAAGTAACATCAGATAAAACAGTTGGAGCATAAAAATATCATTCTCTATCGATAATATATCAACCTGTTAATAATTTTGCTCACTCTGAAACCGTTTTTTTAACTTGTTTATCTATTTCTTCAACTAATTCTTTTTTTGCCATTGGTCAAATTTGAGTTTTTGAATCCATTGGATCTCAAATAACTAAGTTTTCTGTGAATTCAGTAAAATATTTACAAAAATCATCATATTGTTCTTCTCTAACTATAAATCTTTTTGAAGAATTGCATTTTTGTCAGTTATTAGATATTCTAGCGTTAACTGCTTCATGAGCTAAAGATTTTAAATCGGCAGTATCACAAACTATAAATGCATCATTTCAACCTAATTCTAAAACACTAGGTTTTAAATATTTTCAAGCTAATGATCAGATTGCAGCTCAAGCTCCTTCACTTCAAGTTAAATTAGTTCAAGCAATTTCTTTTCTAGATAAAATATATTCACTTTCACTTGATGAAATCAAAATATTTTGATAAATTCATTTTGGAAAACCTGCTTCTAAAAATAATTCTTCTATTTTTTCTCAAGCAGCTGGAACATTTGAAGCATGTTTATAAACTGTTGTGTTTCAAGCCAAAATATTTGGAACCGCAGCTCTCAAAACTTGATTAAATGGAAAATTCCAAGGAGCAATTCAATAAATTACTCAGATAGAATCGTATTGAGTTTTTACAGTTAATCATTCAGTTTCGTATTCTTCTTCTTTTAAAATATCTTCAAAATTATTAGCAAACCATTCTACCAAAGCAGAAGTTTTTGAGATTCAAGCAAGACTAAATTCATATAACATTCACATTTCAGTTGTTTCAATTTTTGCTAGTTCTTCTTTATTTTGCTCAATTAATTTTGATAACTTTAAAAATAATTCTTTTTTGTGAGAATTTGGAGTATTTTTCCATTCTAAATATGCAGCATGTGCAACATCAATTTTTTCACTTAATTGTTCTCTAGTTAATAAAGGATGTTCTTTTATTACTTTTTCAGTGTATGGATTTACAGATTTTATTGTTTTAGTCATAATTTTTTTATTAAAATTTAATATTCTAGATGTTACTTAATATCTTGTGGATAGTCAAATAAAACATCAATTATTTTTAATCATTTTTGTGAATTTGCTTTTTCTAGCGTTGATTTAAAATCTTTTTTATCAGTTACTTTGTGTCAGATTCATCCAAAACTTTCAGCTAATTTAACAAAATCTGGATTTCAAAAATCAAGTCACCACATTGGCATATTTCATCAAACTTGTTTCCATTTTATCATTCAATAACTAGAATTATTCAAAACAACAATAGTCAAATCAACTCACAATCTAACAACTGTTTCAAGGTCTCATAAATTCATAACTAGTCAACCATCTCAAGTTACAACTACAACATTTTTTTCTGGGTGAATTCTTTTTGCTTCTAATCATGATGCAACTCCAGCTCACATTGTTGCAAGTGCGTTATCCAAAAGCAAAGTATTTGGTTCATAAGTAGTATAATTTCTAGCAAACCAAACTTTGTAAAGTCAGTTATCAAGAGCAACAATATCGTCTTTTTTCATAACTTCTCTAACTTCTTTTACTAATTGCCTTGGTCATAAAACATTATTTCATATATCTTCAGACAAAATATTTTCTTCAATTTGTTTTGTATATTTATCTCTTATAGAATAAATTTCTTCAAAATTCCAGTTTTGATTTATTTCATTTTGACATAATTGCCAAAAAGTATTTCAAATATCTCAAACTATTTCTAAATATGGATTATAAACCAAGTCAATATTTGCTTCATAAAAATTTATATGAATAGTTTTTGTTCATCATTCTCAAACTAAATGAGTTGGTTTTTCGATTGGATCGTATCAAACTGATAAAATCAAATCTGCTTTTTCAATAGCTTTATGCAAATAATCTCAGCTAGTTAAAGCTGCTGTTCAAATATACCCTGAAGTAGATTCATCAACTACTCATTTTCACATTTGAGAATTAAAAAATGGAATATTGTATTTTTCTATAAATTTTGTCAAATATTTTGTAATTCTTTTTCTATTAGCTCAAGATCAAATCAAAATAATTGGAGATTTTGCTTTTTGTAATTCACCAATTAATAATTCTATAGATTTTTCATCAATTACTGGTCTTCTAATTTTGTGATGCTTGAATTCAAATTCATTAATTGTGCTGATTTCTCCAGCTACATCTTCTGGAAGCTCTATTGCAACGGCGCCAGGTCTTTCTCAAATAGCTAAATCTATTGCATTATTAAGCGTAAAAGGAATTTTTTCTGGAGAAATAATCGAGTTAGAATATTTTGTAATTGGAGTCATCATAGACATTACATCAATTATTTGAAAAAATCATTGTTTTGATTTTTTTATTGGTTTTTGTCCAGTTATTACCATAATAGGAAAACCTCCTAATTGAGCATAAGCGACTCAAGTTACCATATTAGTTGCTCAAGGTCAAAGTGTAGCTAACGCAACACCAATTTCTCAAGTAAGTCTACCATAAGTTGCAGCCATAAAAACTGCAGTTTGTTCATTACGAGTAAGAATTAATTCTATTTTTCAAGATTTTCTAATACTATCAACTAGATCTAGATTTTCTTCTCCTGGGACTCAATAAATCACCTTTACTCATCTATTTATCAGAGTATTTACAAATAAATCACTTGCTTTCATTTAGTTTTGTTTAAAAAATATCACTTACTATACTTTATATAGTTATCTTAAAAAATCAAATTAATTTTTTAAAAAATACAAAAATAAGACCGGTCTCAATTGAGACCGGTCTTATTTTTGTTTATAACTATATGATTCTTGATCAAATTCGTGATTATTTCTATAATCATTTATTTTTTGTATTTCTTCATCAGTTGGAATTCTGAACTGAAATTCATTTTTCATTTTTTCAAAATTTTCTGTTGTTTTCATTAATTCTATTTCTTGATGAGCGTCTCTTCTAATATCAAGATTTGGACTCAAATCAATTGACAAATCATTTTCAACCATTTTTGCAACTTCATCAGTTGTGTTAACAATTGCTTTTATAATTTCTACTGACGATAAATATTTTTCATTAGAATCAAGAACAATCCAAGGAGAATGATGAGAATTAGTGTATTCTAATATCTTGTATTTTGCAAGAGTATAATAATTCCACTTTTCTTGAGCCATTTTATCTACTGGGCTAGATTTCCAATTTTTTCTAACATCTTCTCTTGATTTTAATCTTTCTTTTTGAGTATTTTTTGTAACTGATAAATATACTTTTATAAATTTTATACCTTCATCAATAATTTGTTCTCTTTCAAATTGTTCAACATTATCCATAAACCAATCATATTCTTCCTGTGTACAGAATCCCATTGCAGCCTCTACTCAGGCTCTGTTATACCAAGATCTATCAAAAAAAGTTAATTTTCCATCTTCTGGAAAATCATTCATATATTTTTTAAAATGATTGTGCTCAAATCTTTGCTCAAAACTTGGAATTCAATAAGCTTTTATATCATGTCTTTTTACATCAAAATATTCTGTAACTCTTTTTATATTACTTCATTTACCTGCCGTATCTCTTCAATCTAAAGTTACAATTATTTTTTGTTTTGTATCATTAGTATGCTCAGCCCACAAACTCAAAGCTCTTCTATATTCATTCAAATAATCAAGCTCCTTCTTTTGTTCAACTAATGCAAGCAAATCTTTTGAACCTAATCAAAATTGTTTTAATAATGTTTTTTCAGAAACTGTTGATGGAGAATTTTTTGATTTATTCATAATTTTTTGTAAAAATAATATTTAAAATATTTGATTTATATTTTATACATATTTATCTTAATTTGTCAATAGTAATATTTAAATAATTGAGACCGGTCTTAAAATTAGAACGGTCTCAATTATTTTTTTATAAACTTTTATTTTTTATTTCTTCAAGAATTCTTGCTTTGAAATCTTGTAATTTTTCATTTGTTTGTTCTTTTGTTTTGTAGTTTCTAACAGCTACAGTTCAGTCATTTTGTTCTTGTTCTCAAATTACTAAGATATAATTATTATGCATTTTTTCTGCGTTTCTAACTTTTTTATTTAGTCAATCAGTAGAAAAATCTCAAGTTGCTCTAATTCAAGAATTTCTCAATTCTTTTAAAACACTCTCAGCATAATCATCAAACATTGGTAAAACTGGAACTACAATAACTTGTCTTGGAGATAACCAAAGTGGAAAAATTCCTGCAAAATGTTCAATTAAAACTCACATTCATCTCTCCAAACTACCAGAAATAGCTCTGTGAATTACAACTGGTCTTTCTTGTTCATTTTTTTCGTTTGTAAAACTTAGATTAAATCTTTCTGGCAAGTTAAAATCACATTGAATTGTTGCTAATTGCCATTCTCTACCAATAGCATCTTTGAACATAAAATCTAATTTTGGTCCGTAAAAAGCAGCTTCTCATTCTACTTTTTTGAATGGTAAATTATTTTCTACTGAAGCTTCTTCTAAAGCTTTTTCAGCTTCAACCCAAACTTGTTCTCAACCTAAATATTTTGACTTATCTTCTCACCTAATTGATAAACTCACCCAATAATCATTTGTCATTCAAAGAGTTGTATAATATTCTTTTATGATATCAGTGATTGATTTTACTTCGTCTTTTATTTGAGAATTTCTACAAAATAAATGACCATCATCTTGAGTAATTGCTCTTACTCTAGTTAATCATGATAATTGTCCAGATTTTTCATCTCTATAAACTGTAGCTGGCTCAAAATATCTAACTGGCATATCTCTATAACTAAATCTATTATCAGCAAATAATTGCATATGATGAGGACAATTCATTGGTTTTAAGAAAAAAGTTTCTTTACTTGTTCAACCAAAAACTTTGAACATATCTTCTAGATAATGACCGGCATGACCTGAAGTTTCATATAAAGCTTCTTTTGCCAAATGTGGAGTCCAAACTCTCTCATATCATTTAGTTTTGTGCAAATCCCAAAGATAATTCTCAATTTCTTGTCTAATAATCATTCAAGCTGGTTGCATCAAAGGTAAACCTGGACCGATCAAATCAGAAATAGTAAATAATTTTAGTTTTTGCCCAATAACTCTATGATCTCTTTTTTTTGCTTCTTCTAACATTTTTAAGTATGAATCTAATTCTTCTTTGTTATCAAAAGCATAAGCATAAATTCTTGTTAATTGTCTATTTTCAGCATTTCAAAGCCAATAAGCTCAAGCTACTCTAGCTAATTTAAAACTATTTGGATCAAGTTCTTTTGTGTTTTCTACGTGAGGACCAGTACACATATCTATAAATTTTAGAGTTTTCACTTGGTCTCAATCCATTTCTTCAAAATTTTCAAAATTATTTTCACTTAGGAAACTTTGCAAATCATCATTTACAGATTTTCATTTTGATACATTAAAATAAAAACTAATTTTATCTGATAATTTTTCTTTATTTTTAAAATCTCAACTTTCAAATCTATCAATTAATTCAGTTTTGAATTCTTCATTCATTGCAGTTAAAATTTTTCTTGCATGTGAATAATCAGTTTCAAATCTTTTAAAATCTTGGTTTTGAGTTATAATTTTTTTCATTGTTTTTTCTATTTTTTTTAGATCTTTATCTGAAAATTCTTCATTTCAAAAATCAAAATCATAATAAAACCCATCTTCTGTATCTGGACCAGTTGCTATTTTTGCATTGGGATAATTTTGTTTTACAGCTTGAGCCATAATATGTGCAAGCGAGTGTCTTTTTGTAGATAAATTAGTCATATTAAATTAATTTTTATTTAAATAAATTTTTAAAAAAACTCTTATTTTTTAAAAAATAAGAGTTTTTGTTTTATAATATATTTGTATTATTTCTGTTACAACAAAAAAATCCCTATTTTTTAATAGAAGTATTTTTAGTTGTTATGGTTACAAGTCATACTAGGTTCACATTGCCTTATTAAGAAATAACTACACTAAATATAATTATAATATTTTTAATGTCAAAAAAATATTATAAAATATAATCGCTAATTGTAAATATCTTTTCTCAAAAAATTGTTATACAAAAAAAATATTTTTTATATAATAGAAATACTTTTTGTTTTATAATATTACCGATATGGATAAAAGAGCATTTTCTTTTGTAGAAATAATAATAAGTATTTCTATTTTAGTAGTACTTACAATAGTTGCTACAACAGCTACTAATAATATAAAAAATAACTCTAATAATTCCAGAGTTATTTCAGATATTACAACTCTAAAAAATGGATTAATTTCATACACGAATGAATGAAATATTGTACCAAAGCCAGATTGAAATAATAATTTTTACAAAGCTGATGGTAGCTATGTTCATGAATATAGCGATCCAGAAACATTTTGAGCTTATTGAAAAATAACTGAAAACACATTAGATAACAGATATTTGAATATAACTCCCCTTGATCCTAGAACTAATCAATATTATAGTTATTGAGTTGCAAAAGGGCCTAATCAATTTGAAATTGCATGAGTACTTTTTAATGAAGAATGACACAGAGCAAAAGTAGAGTGAAATTATACTTGAGAAGACGGAATTTATAATTTGATTTCAGAATACAATTGAAATAATTTTGTAATAGATAAATGACCTTTTCTTCCTTATAATCCTGAAGAAAAATTATTAACAGCTAGAGATGTAGAATGAAATATTTACAGACAATGAGACAGCATAGAGAACAATTCTTGAAATGATTTAGAAATATTTTTTTCTGACTGATCTAGTTCTATTATATCAAATGGTTCATCAATAACTCTTAGTGAAATGAGTTTTCCAAACGAGACGAACCTAGTATCAAAAATAAAAATATTTTTAGACGCTTGAAGTATTTGGACTCAAGCAACTTCTCTAGGAGAAGAATCTAGCTTTGATATTTTTACAAGTGATACCGTTGCTTCTGTTAGATGAACAATTTTTTGAGTAGATAAAAAATCTTGAGAAACTCAAGTAATTGTAGAACAATGAACAGTTGATGTTTATAAAATACCTCAAGACATTGACAGAGAAAATGTTATCCAACCTGCGATAATTGATGAAATAGAAATAATAAAAACCTCTCCAGATTATCAAAAAGAAACTATTGATATTATTAAATGATCACAAGGTAAGAAATTTAAAAATATTCAAGGTTCAGTACCAGAATTTGTTACTGATATTATATGAATAGGTAAACCTTTTTTTTCATCAAAAAGTTCAGTTAGTAATGTAAATTACGTTAATATGAATAAAAAAGATGTAAAAGCAATCAAATGAGAAAGCTGTTATTTAGAATGAGTAGAAGTAAAAGATTGAAATACTAGAGAAGCTTTCTTAAATAAAGTTTCGACTAATTGTTATGATAGTTCTCAAAAAGCAATAAGAACTTGTAATAACTGAATATTAGAAGGAAACAATGATTACAAATATTCTAGTTGTAGAACTGACTTAAGCTGTCTTAACTATTATAGTAGTACTAAATCATGATATATATTTGATGTTTGATGATTAGAACTAACTGAGTGAGAAAGTACAAAAATAAATTCTATATCATATCAAATTCCAAATTGATACTTAAACCATGTTTGAGAAATAACTTGTCAAAGTAATAATCAGTATACTTTTAGTTATAAAGAACATACTGTAAGTTGTGATATTTGATATAAATCAGAAGAAAATCAATTAACATGAATAAAAGAATGTGTTATTGATTGTAATTGAACAATAATAAATTGAGAATGTGTTAACAATAACCTAGGAGGTAAATGGAAAATATATTCAAATTCAGCATATAACAATCCTTGAGATATATATATGTATAATACAAATTGAAGTATGTTAACTAATCAATCAAATGATATAAAAAGAAATTGTTGACCTAGAAGATGAGTAGATGAAATAACATTAAGAAGTCATAAATTAGCTGTAGGTCAATGTTCGTTATTGAATAACAACAAATGATTGTGAAATATTTTAAGTTGAATAAGCATGCCTAGTTATGATATTCCTGACTGAGGCTCTTATGATTTATGAAATGGATTTTCAACTAATATTGATTCTAGTTTTATAGAATCTAATGATTGAAGAAAAAAATGAATATACATAGAGTCAGATAATCCTGATCCCACTATATGAAATGTAAATGATTATTTGACTTATATATGATTATTTAACGATGATGAATTTGCTATAGAAATATCAGTAAGATGAAAAGAGTTAAAAAGAAATGATTCTGTTGATAGATATTTATTTGATACTTGATGAGTTGGTTTAATGCATAATAATAAAGATTTTACAATAGTTGACAAAACCGATTGACCAACAAAACTCATAAGTGTACCTACAAGTGCTAGTCCATTAATTACTAGTTTTGATAGTATTATTAATGATGACGATTATTACAAAGTAATATTAATAGTAGATTATAAAGAATTAGAATTTATCCTAAAAAAAGACGATTGAACTACGATATGACAATTTAACAAGAGTACAATTGGAGTTTGGGAAGATTTAAATGACAATTATGATATTGATAATATATATATATGAAGTAGTTTATATAGAAACAAACAATGGGACTGATTAATAGAATATGTTACAATTTATGAAGAAATTTAAATAATAGTTTAACAAAAAAATAAAAAAATGGGATTTAAAAGTCCCATTTTTTTATTTATGAATAATCTTATTATTTAATAAATACTATTTATATTAATTATACTTAGAAACTTATAATTGGCGGTTGAGTTGGTGATGGAGTTGGATTAGGAGTTGGCGTAACCGTAACTGAATCAATGTCATAATTAACTGTAACTGCAGGACTATCAAGCCTTCAATCATTAGCAACTACTTCAAAAGTTCATGTTTCTACATTATTAGTAGTTCAAGTTAAAGTTCCATCTGAATTAAAACTTGTTCATGAAGGAATATTTCATCATACTACTCTATAAGTTAAATTATCTCCATTAGCATCAGTTGATGAAAACTTCAAATTCATTGTATCACCAACAGTTAAATCTGTATTTCATGAAAATGTTGGTCTAGTTGGAGCTTCTTGTAATTCTAAATTATCAATTCAATTTTCTAGATTATTTACAGCTTGGGTTACTTCATTTTGTGATGTATTTCAATCTTCAAGAACAGTTCTTGAAGCATTTATAGTAGATTGTAAAAATTGAAAAGAATCTTGAGTATAATTAACTGAATTTAATGATTCTGCTTGATTTAATAATGAAATTAACTCTGTTTTATCAGCTCTTTCTTGTAATTGTTCAATTGCAGAATTCAGGTTTTGAAAAACTATTTCTAAGTCATTAGTACTTGGTTCTTCTTGATTATTAATATTTTTTGCTTGATTTAAAGCAGATGATAAAACATTCCAAGATGAAGGAGTAAAATCATTAGAATCTAGAGATTCTGCTTCAGCAATAACTTGTTCTAATCTTGATTTGTCCAGAATAAATTCAGTTGTTGTTGTAGTTTCTCTTTGTCAGTATAGAGTAGACATGGCTTGATTTGCTCATGTTGCATGGTCTAAACTCATATGATTATATTCTCTAGAATCTCTTCTATAAGTTTTTAATCCAGGAGTATAAGTAAGATTTACCATATATCTATTATCTTCATAATTGTTTGAGTTTTCTACTCTTTCGTATGAAACTCAAACCGAAACATTATCTTGAATAATATAATCAACTCTTCATCTATACATATCCGATGTAAAATCTGGACCTTCTATTCTTGAATATTCTACTGATGGTCTTACTTTTTCTCAATTATATGAATAACCAACACCGTAATTTAATCAGTCTCATCCAATATCAGAATAACCAAAATTAGCATCAAAAGAGCTACTTCAAATATCATATTCTGCTGTTAATCAGTATGAATAAGTATCTTGTCATTCAAACTTTTCAGTTGTAGTAACAACTTGAGTTCCCCAATCAACTTGGCTTCTTACTTCTTCGACATTAAGAGTAGCAGAATCAGTTGAAGTAGCGT
>JBEPWB010000024.1:0-14020 GCA_041642635.1 bacterium | reverse complement strand
AATATTGATAAAGTAGTATTTGAAAAATTAATTTTTGATTTTACCAAATATCAGTTATATCAATTGTCTACTATCTCATTTGCTGCGTTTTTATCAAAAGCAACAACTGGAACTCAAATAGACAAAGCTTCTATCATTGTCATTCAAAATGAATCAATTGTAGAGCTAAAAAGAAAAACACTAGATTTTTCTAAATTGGCAACTATTGATTTTTTGTCTAACAATCATAAAAACTCAATATTATTATCTAATTCAAATTTATTTTGAAAATGAATTAGCTCTTCTCATATACCTCATATTAATAATCTTACATTTGGAATGTATGATTTTATATAAAGGTAGGTATCAAAGATTTGTTTTATATTTTTTCAAGCTGTCCACCTTCAATAAGTAAATATTATAGGATTAGAGCTTGAGCTATTTTTTTGTTTGCGTTTTGTATAATATTCGTCAATCACAGGATTGAGAATATAGGCTTTTGTTTTGTAAGTGTCTTGTAAAACATTTTTTAAATATTCACTATTAGATACAAAAACATCAATATGTTTGATAGTTAATTTTTCTAATAATCTTTTTAATTGTATAAATAAGTTTGTATTTTTACTATAATACCATGGGTAATGATGATGCCACCAGATAATTTTTGCTCTGGATCAAAATAAAACTTTTGATAAAACTCATACAAATTGCATTGGAGAGTTTCATACTATTATATAATCACTTTTTCTAATTGTGTAAGCAGTTTTAATAAAATTAAAAACCTTAACTTCAAAATTTATATCAAATAAATCTTGTTTATGAGAAAAAGTATAAAATGTAATATTGTTTCATTTTGAGGCCAAAAAATTTGATAGATAAACCATCATATTTATAGCTCATCATTTTGTATCCATATATGGATGCAAAATGCTGATATTATTATTGGTTGGAATCATATTAAACTAGTATAATAAAAAAATACAAGGTTAAAGCCTTAACCCAAAAGTTGTAACAACCCTGGGAACTAATCATCAATAATAAATTGATAACTAATTTCCAGAGTTGTAAACAATACTTAAAGAGCTAAAAGACTTTTAGTTTTTTTGTGTTTGTTTTTTCGGTTTATTTTAAAGACCGTTTATAATAGTGCACCTATAGTAATAGATTTGTTAGCTAAAGTCAAACAGATGTATGTAAATTTCACACTATCTTCACATAACTTTTAAAAATCTTCACACTTATGTAATTTTGATAATGGTATAATTAACTTTTTATTTGCTGAAAAGTTAAAAAAACTAACATATTGACTATTTTATATGTTAGTTTTTTTAAAGTTATGTGAAGATTTTTTTATTGAGTAACTGTATCTGCCAAATTCATAATTGGTTGCATTATTGCTATTGCAATAAATCATACGACAACAGCTAAAGTAACAATAATAAAAGGCTCTAGTAATTTATTAATTACTCAAATAGTATTATCTACTTGGTCGTCATAAAAATCAGCTACCTTTGTTATTACACTGTCTAGTTTTGCAGTTTCTTCTCAAACTTGTATCATTTGTACCATCATGTCTGGAAAAAGCTTGTCTCAATCTAGAGATTCCCACATTTTTATACCTCAGGCTATATCTTCAGATAATAAAATAATTCTTTGTTTGTATACTTCATTACCTACAGCATCTGACGTAATTTTTAATGATTCCACTATAGAAACTCATGAACCAACTAATCATGCAAATACTCTAGAAAACTTTGATAAAACTAGTTTTTTATTTATTTCTCAAAAAACAGGAACTTTCATTTTGAATGAATCAAACATATATTTACCATCTGGTGTTTTTTTCCAAAAACTGATAAATATTACAAATCATACAACAAATATAATTATCAAATACCAATAATAAGTGAAAAAGTCAGATATAGCAATAAGAGCTTGTGTAGAAGCTGGTAAATCTCATTTTCATTCAAATATTGCTAATAGTTTTGGAACTACTACTACCATCATTACAACTATAACTGCAACTACAACTACCAATATAAACATTGGATACATCATAGCTGATTTTATTTTACCAGATATACTTTCTACTTTTTCTATTTGATTAGCAAGATCAGTTAAAACAGTGTTTAATTGTCAAGTCTTTTCTCATGATTTTATTATTCAAACCTCTGCTTCTTCAAAAGAATTAGGATAATCAGCAATACAATCTGAAAATTTATCTCATTGTCTTAATCTATCAACAAAAACTCATAATATTTTTTTAAATACAGGATTTTTTTCTTGTTTTTCTAATATAGAAACAGCCTTCATAACTCACATTCAAGCATTAGTCATTGTAGACAAAAGACGATAAAAGATTACCTTTTCACTTGTTTTGATTTTTTGAAAAGTTAGTAGTTTTTCGTTTATAGCGTCCATAAAACTCTTACTAGCTTTTGGAGAATTATTGTTGACATTCTTGTCAGATTCTGATTTTTTATCATCATCTAGGATTAAAAAATCTGCCATAATTTATATTATTAAAAAAATATTATCAATTTTGAGTTTTTGCAACTCTATAAACTTCTTCTAGAGAAGTTTGTCAATTTAATGCTTTCATTATTCAATCTTGCTCAAGAGAAACCATTCAATCTTTTATTGCTTGATTATTTATATTAAAAGCACTTGATCAGTTAAGTATCATTTCTTTTACTCAAGGAGTTATTTCAAGAACTTCGTATAATCATACTCTTCACCTATATCAAGTATTATCACATTTTTCGCATCAGACAGCCTCATAAAAAACTGGTTGTTTTAATTTATCTCATACTCTAGACATTAATTCTTTTTTGTTTGTAAGATTAATTGCGTTTTTGATATTTTTTAGTGTTTCTGATCACAAATCATTTAATCAGATTTTTCTTTTACAATGAGGACAAAGTTTTTTTATAAGTCTTTGTGCTATAATAGCGTTTACAGACGCTGGTATCAAAAAAGGTTGTACTCACATATTAATTATTCTTGTAATTGTTTCTGATGCATTATTGGTATGTATTGTAGAAAGAACCAAATGTCAAGTAAGAGAAGCTTCAATTGCGATATCAACGGTTTCTTTATCTCTCATTTCTCATACCATTATAATATCTGGATCTTGTCTAAGGGCAGTTCTAAGTCAATAAGCAAAAGTATATCAAATAGCAGGTTTCACTTGCGATTGACTAATTCAATCAACTTGATTTTCAACTGGATCCTCTAAAGTCATTATATTAACATCAATTTTATTTAGATCTGTTAGAGCAGAATATAGAGTAGTAGATTTACCAGAACCTGTAGGTCAAGAAGTAAGAATAATACCATTAGGTAGAGAAATCGCTTTTTGGATTATATCTAGGTTTTGTCATTCAATACCCAAATCTAGTAGTTTTGGAATTTGTTTAGATTTGTCAACAATTCTCATTACTATTTTTTCACCATGAACTGTTGGAAGAGTAGAAACTCTCAAATCTAACTCTTTTCATTCTATATTTGTACTTATTCTACCATCTTGAGGAATTCTTGATTCATCAATTTTTAAATCAGACATTATTTTAAATCTAGCAACAATTCATGAATGCAAAAAGTTTTGATATTCTAATATCTCTCTCAATTCTCAGTCAAGTCTATATCTAAGTCTAACAAATGAAGTTAGAGGTTCGATATGAATATCTGATGAATCTCATAAAACAGCTGCTAAAATAAAATAATCACAAATTTTTTGTATATCATCTCATTTATAAACTAAATCTTTTAATTGTTCTACAACTTCATTGTATTTCATATATTTAAATTTAAATAATTAATTAATTTTATTCTTCTAAGTCTATTCATAATTCTCTAGCATATCTGTAAAATAATTCAATATATTCAAATGAATCTTTATATGCTTCGTCTATATTTTCTTTTGTGGCTAAACTTGCTCTTATTTTAGGAATAACAGTATTATTTAACTGAGTAACAGTTGTCAATATTCATTGTGCTCTTTGCCTAACATCACTAGGTTGTGAATTATCAGAAACCATTTTAGATACTAATCATATAAATTTTTCATGAGTTGCTAAAAATTTTCATATTTGTTCTTCTATTTTGTATAATGGAAGACCTTTTACATAAAACCTCAAATCTAGAGAAACATTAAATGATTCATTTGCTTGTGTATTTTTTATATAACTAACCAATGAAGGAAAATTATTATTCAAATCATATGATGAATCTATATATTCAGGAAAAGTAATTTTTTCTATATCTGAAATTTGATTGTTAAAAATATTATATTCAAAATCTCTTTGTTGTCATATAATTACTTTTCTTTTCAATTCTGAAAAATCGGATTCTACTTCTTCAGAAAAATCTATATCTGATTCTCAATCTTTTTGAATATTACCAACTCTATTCATGTAATATAAAAAATCTAAAACTGATTCTTTTCTTCAATCTATCTTAAGTGAAAGTGGAATATAATATATATTTGTTTCTAAAGAACTATCTCAAGCTGATGTTGAATATCAATCAACTAATTCTACATTTTCAATACCAATAGAATTGTTAAAATTAATATTAAAAGTGTTAGCAAGCGATTCTATATAATTAATAAATTTAAAATCACTAAGAAAATTTTCTCAAAAATCACTTATTTGATCTGAATAACTAGGTAATATTTTTGATATTTTTTTAATTTTTTTATCATAATCACTTGTATCTGAATAATTATCTCTAATATTATCTACGAATTCTTTAAATGAAGAATATTCAGTATTTTGTAAATATTGATTATAAAAATCTTTATCAATATCTTCTAAAATTGTTTGCATATATGATCATTCATAAGAATCGGTAACTGATGCAACAGATTTTTTAAAATCAGATAATGACTGTCAGTCTTTTTGTAATTTTTTATAGTTATCATACACTGTTTCTGCTTCAGTTTTTATTGCAGAAACTTCTCTTAATCAAGGTATTACATAAAATATTAATACTATCACAAGAACTATGACAACAAATAAACTTACTCAAAAGTTTATAATTATTGAATTTTTTTCTCTTTTTGTTTTAGTCATTTCTTAAAAATTAATTTTTAAATTAAGATCAAATGTAGTTTTACTAGTGTATCAACTTTTTTCTCATGTTATACTTTGGTTTGAAAATATTTTTTGTCTATTAACCAAGCTAAAATCAGTAGAATTTTTTTCTATATAATTTAAAAAACTATTAGCAACTGACATTGAAGTTCATACAAGATTAGAGTCTGTTTTATTTCAAGAATATCAAATTATTTGTCTTTCATATCCTCTAGAGAAAGCTTCACAACTCATTGAAATCATATTATCTTCAGAAGAAATATTTATATCATTACATTCAATTTTTCTTTTATCTATTCATACATATTCATTTTTTAATGAATCGAATCTTTCTAAAATTTCAATTACATCTAACTTGTTACTACTTTTAGATATTAAAAAAGATACTTCCTTTGTTTTTGTAAAATTTTCTTTTTGATAAATATTAGTAATAACTGGTGAAATAACTGATGCTTGCTCCAGTTTTAATTCATTTATTTTTCTTTTATAGTTTTTTAATGTATACGAAACTGAAGAACAGTTAGTTAGTTCGTTTGGTATAGATATATCTCAATTTAAAAAATTACAAACAGGATTTAAAAATGACTTATTTCTAATTGAATCATTTTTTTGTAAAATAATATAAGAAGCTGAAATGAAAATTCCTATAATAAAAATTATCATTATATACCTAAGTATAGTTCAAGCAGATCACAGATAATAATATATATCTTTTTTTTGAGCCTCCTTTAGTTTTTGAACTTCAGAAAGCAAATCTGAATCAGTATTAAAGTCATCAAAAATATTTGACGATTCAACTTTTTCATCTGGTTCAGAAAAATTATTTTTATTATTTTCAGACATAATAATGTTTTTATAAATTAATAACTGATTTAATATTATCATAATAAAAAACAAAACTCAAAAAAAAAGGCTTTACATATTTGTAAAACCTGTTGTAATTATTTTTCTAGTATTTGTAAAAATACTTCTTGTCTTCATTTTTTGACATTTATATCGCTAGGGAAAGCATTATAAAACACATTTCACCAACTAGAATTAATTCTATCATCAAGTAAAATAACAATTCATTTATCATTTTTTGATCTTATTAATCTTCAAAATCATTGCTTTAGTTTTATAATAGCTTTTGGAATAGAATAATCTCTAAATGGATCATCAAAGAATATACTTCTTGCTTGAAAAATTGGATCTGTTGGTACTTGAAAAGGAAATTTATGAATAACTAAATATTTTAAGTCTTCTCAAGGAATATCAACTCATTCCCAAAAACTATCTGTTCACAACAAAATAGAGTTATGTGAAGATTGTGTGAAGCTAGATAGTAATTTACTCTTACTTCAAGCAATAGATTGAGCATATAAGTTTATTCACTGTCTTCTCAAATCCATATTACAAGCTGTATAAATTTTTTTTATAACATTGAAACTAGTCAATAAAGTAAGAGTATTTCACCTAACAACACTAAAAAATCTATATAAAAAATTTATAACTTCATTTGTATTATTTTTTATACTTCATATATCTGTTGGAATAAAAAGTGTAGCTTGCTTTGAGTAATCAAAATCACTTTCAAAAGATAAAAACTCAAAATCTTCAAGTTTTAGTATTCTATTTATATAATCAAAAGTATTTCAAATAGTCAAAGTTGCTGAAGTTAAAACCACTGAATTTAATTTTTTCCAAAGATTTTCATTAAGATAATTTCATGGATTTAAAAGAGTAAATTCAAAGTTTAGACCAAACCTATCATTATAACTAAATATTTTTATATAAGAATTAGAATTATTTTTGTCGAAGAAAATATTTATAGAATTAGCTAATGCTTCAAAATAATTAATCTCTTTTGAAAAATCATATTCTTTTTTAGTTTTTATTATGTCAATAATGTCTATCAAATCTAAGTTAATTTTTTTCAAAATATTTGTAAAATCTAAATCTTCAAAATAATCATCTTTTATAAGAGTAACCTTGAATCATTGATTAGATCAGATTTTATCATTCAAGTATCAATAAGAATAGTCATCTAGTACTTCTAGGTTTGAAATAAGAGATTCTTTTTTGTTTTGTAAGTCTATTTTTTTGATATTTTTTAGAGTAAAAACTTTTTCTAAAGAATTAAAATTATCTTTTATATTAATAACATTGAATTTTTGTTTTAGAGAATCAGTAACAGAATCTTCAATATTATGAGCTTCGTCAATTACAAGGTTTTTCATATTTGTCAATATTTTTGTTTCATTTTCAAGGTCAGAAAACAAAAGAGAGTGGTTTATTACTACAACATTAGATTTTTCTAAATTTTTTCTAGCTTTATAAATAAACTCAAAATCTCTATATGGATTTTTTTCAGAAATATTCACATAACCTTCACAATTAAGATTTTTTATAATATGGAATTCATCTGGATAAAATGTTAATTCATCTAATTCTCAATATTTTGTTTCTAGTAACCAAAAACATATTTTTGCATATAAATTTGCTTCTGTATAGCTTAAATCTCAAAGAAATACTCAATCAAAATATGATTTTAAACTAAGATAATTTCTTTTTCATTTTAATTTTGTATAGAAAAAATCTATATTTAAATGTTCTCTTAAAAATTTTAAATCTCTATCATATAATTGGTCTTGTAAATTTTTTGTTTTAGTTGAAACATAAACTTTTTCACCTGTTTTAAGAGAATGTATTATTGAGGGAATAAGATAAGCATAACTTTTTCAAAGTCATGTAGGAGCTTCTATTACTGTTTTTTTTGTATTTTTAAAAGTAGAGTAAACATCTTTTGTCATTTCTAATTGATTTTCTCTTTTTTCTACACTATCTGAAAAATTAAAATATTTTTCAAAATCAGAATCTTGAATATTTTCATCTACAATAAAATCTCTATTTATATCAATAGGTTGTATAGAATTAAGAATATAATTTTCAAATTTCTCTAAATCGATTGTAAATCAAAACTCTCAAAATAGGAGATTTTTAATATATCAAACATGTTTATCACTTGACAAATTAAAAATATAATACAAAAGACTTTTTTTGTCTTTTGATAATTTTTCTATTTCTTCAAGTTGTTTTTCAAAAAGATTAATAGTTGCTTTAACATCATTTATAGCTCTATGTGCTCACGCAAAAGGTATTTTATAATGATTACAAAGCATTTCAAGATTTAGAGAATCATTATTAAAACTAAGAATATTTGCTAGAAAAAAAGTGTCTATTTTTGTATTTTTACTAACATCGATTCAATTATTAACAAAAAAATCAATATCAAAATTCACATTGTGTCATAATAATACAGAATTACCAATAAAATCTAAGATTTCATTTTTTAATTCTTCTATTTTTGGAGCTCAACTAACATTAGACTGAAAAATATTTGTAATATTTGAAATTATTTCTGGTATTTCTATCAAAGGATCAACAAAACAACTATAAGTATCTATTATTTCAAAAGTTTTTTCGTCGAATTTTATCATCGCTATTTCTATAATTTTATCATTATATTTATCTAAACCAGTGGTTTCCAAATCAAAACAAACTATCATTTTTAAAAATTTTCTTGAATAAAATAAGTATAAATATATAATACTCAAAATAATAAATAAAAGAAACTTTAATGAAAAACTTTGCAAAATTAATGATAATTTATTTTGGTATTTTCTGATTTTTGAATACCAGCGCATTTGAAGATTATAATGAATACAAAAATAATCAACAAAGAGCTATTTTTATAGAAAATTATTTAAATTCACATAAAAAACAGATTCAAAATTTTACAAAAAAATACAATGTCGAATCTGATATACAAATAAAAAATGAAATTTATAATATAGATTTGTTAATAAAATCTCTAAAATTAATTCAAGAAAAAAATATTGATAGTCAAAAAGAAAAACAATTAATAAATACAATAGTTGATGAAATAAAAAAAATTAATGATAAATTAAAAATTTTACTACAACAAAGAAAAGATAGTGCTGCCTTAAAACTAGAAGAAAGTATACAAAACTATTGACATTTATGAATAAAGTTGTCAGTAGAAATAAATAAACTAACTAAATCTTTTGAAAGCATACAAAAAAAAGAAACATATATGTTATCAAGAAAAGAAACTAATATAAAAGAATCCTTAAATAGATTAAATGAATTGTCTTACTTATTAAAAATGTTTTGAAAGCTAAATTTTTCTAGTGAAAATGATGTAAAAACAGCCTTCAAAAAAACAATTATAGAAATAAGAAACCAAATGAACATAATAAAACAAAACATATAAAAAAGACTTTAAATAAAGTCTTTTTTATATGTTTTTTGTTGTTTTTTCAATTCATATTTTATCAAATAAAGAAGCTATTTCTCTATTTGATAAATGTTTATATTCTCAAAAATCAAGATTTCAAAGTTCAATATTTTCTATTCTAATTCTTTTTAATTTTTTTACTTGGTGTCATACTTTTTCTACCATTCTTCTAATTTGTCTATTTCTTCACTCTGTGATTATTATACTAAATTTTCAAGCTGATAATCTTTTAATATCTGCTTTTTTTGTAATTTTTCCTAGAATTATTAATCATTCACTCATTTTTTCTAAAGAAGAATCTTCAATAGGTCAAAAAGTTTCTACAACATATTCTTTTTCATGTTCATATTTAGGATGCATCAAAAAATTAGCGAGTCTTCAATCATTTGTAAGCAAAATTAATCAAGTAGTTTCTTTATCTAATCTTCAGATAGGAAAAACTCTTTCTTTTACATCAATAATATCAACTATATTCAAATCATCATTTTGAGCACAAGTACTAACTATTCATCTTGGTTTATTTAGTTTATAGTAGACAAAATTATTTTGTTCTTTTATAGCTTTATTTTGCAATTCTACTTTATCTTCTCAAGGAGTTACTGACATTCAAATAGTTGCTGTTTGTCAATTAACTTTTACTTGTCATTTTTCAATATATTCCTCAGCTTTTCTTCTAGAGCATATTCAAACCTGACTCATATATTTTTGTAATCTCATTTTTTCCATTATTTTGTTTTTTATTAGTAATAATTCTAACTTCTGGCATTAGTTCTATATTATGTTGTTTTTTTACTTTTTCTTGAGCCAAACTAATTAATGATAATAAATCTTTATAAGTTCAAGTACCGTCATTCATTAAAAAATTAGCGTGCAATTCAGAAAAATAAGCTCCTCAGATTTTGTGGCATTTTAGTCAAACTGACTCAATCAAAAATCATGCAGAATTTTCTTTGCTTGGATTTTTAAAAAAACTTCAACAAGTATTTCATTTTGGTTGTTTATGTTCTCTAAAATATATATTATCAACATCACTGTGATATTTTTCTATTTTTTGTGAAAGATCAAAACTTGCAGAAATTATAAAATAATCAGAAATATTCTGTTTTATAAAAGAATCTCTGTATCAAAATTGCATCTGAGTTTTATTAAAAATCTCAATTTGTCAAGTGTGAAGATTGTAAATATTAGCTTCTACAAAGTTATTAGAAGTTTCAAGACCAAAACATCAAGCGTTTCAAAAAAGAGCTCCTCAAACACTTCAAGGCAAACCTATAAATCTATGCCAAAGATCTTGTCAATAATCTTTTTCGAGACTCAAAGCAATATCACTAATCCGTTCATCAGAATAAATATGAAGAGAATGTGAAGATTTATCATAATTCCATCATTTAAGTGAATTTTTTATGATTATTCATTCATATTCTTCAAATGCAAATAACAAATTTGTTCATCATCAAATAAATAATAATGATAAATCGTTATTATCAGCAAAATCTTTTATTTCTTTGAGTTTTTTTACATCTTCTATTGTATTTAGTTCAAAAAAATATTTTGATTTAGCTGGAATACTAAAATTAGATAACTCACTAATATCAACATTTTCTTGTAAATAATTTAACATTTTTTCTTGAATTTTTATATAAAAATAATTTATTAAAACCATTATACTTAATTATTTTAAAATAAAAATAAAATTTGATAATTAATGAAAATTTATAAGATTAAATTGTTTGCAAACAATTTAATCTTATAAAATAATTATATTTAAATGAAAAAATTAATTTTAATAGCTCTCCTAACGTTATTTAATATTAATTTTGTAAATTCAGATTTTAAAAATCAAGAATATTCAAATATAGAAAAAATAGAAAAAAATATTTATAATATAGAAAATAGAATAAAAGAAATTCAAAGTAATGATGTTGAAAGTAGAGAACTAATAGAATTACAACATAAACTTTGAGATTATATTTATAAATTAAATATAAAAAAGTGAAATTCTATTCATTACAAAGATTTAATTGAAAATAAAAGTAAATTTAGTCAAAAAACTAGTAACCAAATTAATAATTTTAATAGTGTACCTTTAGAAACTTGAGATATAATATTAATAAGTTTTAAAAATAAACCCTGGTGGAGTTTTTTTACAAACTGATGGGAACATGCGTGAGTTGTATCTGATGAAAAAAGTTCTCCATTAATGGTATATCCTATAGAATTAGCACTTTCTGATAATGCTTGAACTTTATATTCAGTTAATTTTTAAATAAAAATTGATATTTATATTTGTTAAGAAACTGCTTTTATATTAGAATATAATTGAAAAAATTATAAAATATTAAATGATTATAAATAAAAAAGAGACCGGTCTTGAGACCGGTCTCTTTTTTATTTATGTATATATTTTTTTATTGCTTGTCATGTAAAGCTAGTTTTACATTTCATAATATCTTCAACTTGTCACTGTGCCATTAATTGTCATCATTCATCTCAACCAACTGGTCAAATATCAATTATATGGTCCGCATTCAAAATAACATCCATATTGTGTTCTATAACCATTACAGTATTTCATTTATCAACAAGAGAATGCAAAATTGTCAACAATTTGTCTACATCTTGAAAATGAAGACCAGTTGTTGGCTCATCAAGTATATAAAAAGTTTGACTAGTAGATCTTTTTGCTAATTCAGTAGCTAATTTTACTCTTTGACTTTCTCAACCTGATAGAGTATTACTAGATTGTCATAGTCTAATATATCATAATCAAACCTTATCTAGCACTTTTAATACTTTTATGATTTTTGGGTGATTTGCAAAAAAATCAACAGATTCTTCAACAGTCATATCAAGTACATCTGCAATTGTTTTTCATTTGTATTTGATTGTAAGAGTTTCTGCGTTGTATCTTTTTCAATTACAAGTTTCACATTCTACGTATACTGGTGGTAAAAAATGCATTTCTATTTTTTTGACTCCATCTCAATCACAAGCATCACATCTTCATTCACGAGTATTAAAACTAAATCTACCTGGTCAAAATCATCTAATTTGCGCTTCTTCACTCATAGAAAAAACATCTCTTATAGAAGTAAATACTCAAGTATAAGTTGCTGGATTACTACGAGGAGTTTTTCAAATAGGAGATTGGTCAATAATAACAGTTTTGTCTAGGTTTTTTATTCATTTTATTTCATCAAATGATCAAACTGATCTTTTTGCTCTATTAAGTTTATTAGCCAAATAATTAGCCAAAATATCATTTACAAGACTAGATTTTCAACTACCTGAAACTCAGGTAACAACTACAAAGTTAGACAAGGGAATTGTTACATCTATATTTTTTAAATTGTGTTCTTTTGCTCAAATTATTTCTAAAACTTTTAAGTTTTCTTTTAATTCTTTAAAACCTGGTCTATATCATCTAGGAACAATAACGTTTCTTAATCAATTCAAATATGGTCAAGTAATTGATTTTGGATTATTTATTATTTGGTTAATATTTCACTCTGCAATAATTTCTCAACCGTGAACTCAGGCACCAGGTCAAATATCGATAATATGGTCACATTCTCTCATAATATCTTCATCATGTTCGACAACAATAAGAGTGTTTCAAATATCTCTAAGTTTTTTCAAGTTAGAAATAAGCATGTCATTATCTCTTGGATGAAGTCAAATAGAAGGTTCATCTAAAACATAAATAATTCATTCTAATCTAGTTCATAATTGAGTTGCAAGTCTTATTCTTTGAGCTTCTCAACCTGATAAAGTACCTGCTTTTCTAGAAATAGTCATATAATCTAGTCAAACTCAAGCTAAGAACTCTAATCTCTCAACAGCATTTTTCATAACTTTTTTTGTTATGTGGATTTGAGTAGGTGAAAGTTTTAAGTTATTTAAAAAATCTATGGCTTTGTTTACAGAATAATTAGATAATTCTCAGATATTTTTTTCTCATAAATATACACTCAAACTTTCTTGGTTTAATCTGTGTCAATTACAAAGATGACAATCCATGTCTACAACAAAATCATCATAATGTCATTTATCAGCTCCTCAATCGTAATATCTTCTAGTTAAAGTGTTTATAATTCACTCAAATCTAGTATTATAAGTATTTTTTACTCAGCTTTCATTTATGTAGCTTATTTTATATTTTTTATCTCATGTTCAATTAAGTACAATATTTTTTTCTTTTTTTGTAAGTAATTTATATTTTGTGTTCAAACTTATTTTTGTAGATTTTCATACTTCTTTTAATAATTCAAAAAAGTAATCTCCTCAAAAACCTGGAGCAATTACAGCTCATTCTAAAAGTGTAAGATTTTGATTTATAATATTTTCTTCTAAAAACACTTTTTTAACTCACAATCAATGACATTCTTGACAAGCTCAAGAGTGACTATTAAAAGAAAAACTAGAAATATTTAATTCTGCTGGAATATGCCCACAATTAGAACATATAAAAACATTTGAAAAATATTTTTTTTCTAGTAAATCATCAATTATTAATTGTCAATTTCATACTTTATAAGCTAAATTAATAGAATCTTTTAATCTTTTTGTATCTGGTGAATTAGTGTCAGAATAATCTTTTTTTACTAATCTATCAACAATAACTGAAACATTTTTTAGGTCTTCA
>JBEPWB010000023.1:0-14243 GCA_041642635.1 bacterium | reverse complement strand
AATACACATTAGCTGAATATAATAATTTTAAAAATACTGATCAAAAAAAAGCTCCTTGGGTAATTATTAATAGTGATGATAAGAAAAAGGCAAGAATTAATGCTATAAAATATGTATTAAATGAATATGATTATCCTGAAAAAATAGATAAAGAAAAAATAAAGCTAGATAAAAAAATCGCTTATGGAGCAAAAAAGAAAGTAGAAATGTTGAAAGAAGAAATAGATACTAAAGAAGATTTATTTGAATAAAAAAATTTTATTAAAAACAATAAAGACCGGTCTATAATTCATAATATTATGAATTATAGACCGGTCTTAGTTTAATTAAAATATATTTTATTTTTAAATTAAAAATTAAATACATCAACAATTTTTCAGTTAACAGCAATATTATCATATTCCGATAAAATTATTGGATTGTGGTAATCATCACTTGATTCTGGTAAAAGATAAATTAAATCTCAATCTTTTTTATATTTTTTTAGAGTAGCTGATCAATTAACTAGGAACAAAAAAGCATCTTTATTATTCAAACTAGTATCATCTTTTTTGATAAGAACGTAGCTACCGTTTTCAATAGTTTTTCATTTTACTTCAAAATTATTCATAGAAGTTCCTTCAACTTTTAGTATAAAATAATTTCACTCATCTCAAGTAAGGATTTTTTTTGAAATTGGCAAAACTCAATATCAAGCTTCAACAGCGTCAACTAGTGGAGTTCATGCATTAGCATAACCTAAAATAGGTACATTTAAAGTAGTTTGAAATCATACAGTATTTCACAAACTAATAGATCTATATCATCTTCATCTAGTCAAAAATCACTTTTTTTCTAGGGCTTCTAAATATTGAACTACTCACCTCTTTGATTTTTGATTTAATAATATTGTTAATTCTTCAATAGTTGGAGATTTTGCATTTTCTCAAATATATTGAGTTATAACATCCAAAACATATTGTTGTTTTTCAGTCAGCATAATAAATAAATTACAATTAATATATACTGAGTATATACTTTTTTACTTTTTAGTCAAATATTTTTTTAATCTAATATGTTTTTTAGGCTTATCTTTTTTGATGATTTTTAAAACATGTATTTTTATGTCAAGTAACTTGTATTTTAAAACATTTTTCCTGTGAAAATTTTTAAATAAATAAATAATAGATTTTCTCATTTTTATCAAATGTCTTATTTTTGATGGAGAAATTACTAAAATAAAACCAGAACTAAGCAAGAATAATCAAAGAAAAATAGAACCTGGAAAAATAGGTAAAATTATTGGAATTCATGAAAAAACAATAAAAAACACACCAAAAAACAACCTTATTAAAAAAGGTATCTTATATCTTAGTCTAAGTGTTTTAAATAATTTGTATTCCATAATAAATCTTAGTATTATAAATAATTTTATCACAATTTTTTAAAAATAAAAATTTTTTACAAATTAATTTGATTTAATATTTTAATTAAATAAAATTTAAGCTAATCTTAAAATTATAAATAAAAAATAATGAAAATTTGGATATTAGATAAGGAAAAAAATGAATCAGTTTACTGAACTAAAAGACTGCTAGAAGAATGACAAAAAAAATCAATAGAGATAGAGTTTATTGCTATTGAAGATATAGAATTAGTAATTGATGCTTATTCTCAAGAAAAATTATTCATAAAAAATGAAAAAACATCGCTTCCTGATGTTGTAATTCCTAGAGTTGATAACTCCTATCAAATGACTTCAATAATGGACTTTATGGAAAATGCTGGGGTTTATGTAATTAATGCAAATGAAGCCAGATTACTTGCAAACGATAAATTTTTATCATTACAAAAAATGGCTGCAAATAGGTTACCAGTACCAAAAACTATTCTTTTAAAATGAATACCAGATATTGATTTTATAGAAAAACAATTAAACTATCCAATTATTCTAAAAAAATTAGATTGAAAAGCTTGAAAATGAATTATAAAAGTTCAAAATAGCTGAGAACTAGAGGATATTTTAGAAATGATGGAAGAGAGCCTTTCAAAACTAAACACATATCTACTTTTACAAGAATATATTTGAGAAAAAGCTTGAGTTGATTTAAGAGTATTTTTGGTTTGATGAAGAGTTATTGCTGCAATGCTTAGAAAATGAAAAGAGTGAGATTTTAAAGCAAATTTTTCTTGAGGATGATCAGTTCACAATCACGAAGTAAACCTAAAAGAAGAAATTTTATCAGTGGAGACTGCTAACTTGATTTGATTAGACATCGCTTGAGTTGACTTACTTTTTGACAAAGACAATTGATACAGAATTTGTGAAATAAATGCAGCCCCTGGTTTTAAATGACTAGAAGAAGCTACTTGAATAAATATAGCAAGACAAATAATTAACTATATTGAAACAAGATATTTCTATAAAATAAATAATAAAAAAAGTAATTAAAAACAGCCTTAATGGCTGTTTTATTTTATTACCAATCTTTTTGCGATCAAGAATTATTATTTTCAAGAAATTTTTTTTCAAAAAACATATCAAATAAATCCCTTGTAGAATCCTGATTTTGTTTGTCAAAATAATTATTATAATCTCTTTGAGAATCTTCTATATATTTTCCATAATTTTCCAAATACTTTTTTTCATCATCTGTTAATAAGTAAATTTCTTGTTTTTCAAAATCTGGATTAATTTTATCTTGTGAACTTTGAGTATTATTTTTTTCATTATTGCTTTTTTCCACAAAATTAGAATTTTTTTGACTATTAGTTTGTTCATTTTTTTCTTTAGACTCTGAATCATTTTGATTATTTTCTTTATCACTACCTTCTTGATGTTGTTGAGAATTTTGTTCTTCATTAGATTTTTCTTGTTCTTCTTCCTCTAAAGATTTTTCTTCTTTTAGTTTATTTAATTGTTCTAAAACAAAATCATAATTATCCTGTGCATTTTCTTCTTTTTTTATATCAATTGATTTTTCATAATTTTCTAAAGATTTTTCATAATTTAAAATTTTTTCATCAGTTTTTTGTCAAAATCTATAATAAGAATTACCAAGATTATAAAAAATATTTTTTTCAAAATTTTGAGTTAAAAAATAATTATTTTCAAGAGATTTTTTATAATCATTAATTGCACCAGAAAAATTATTATTTTGATATTTTTTTTCAGCAGAATAAACAAAATAAAATTTATAAAAAACAAAAAAATTAATAATTAAAAAAATAATTATCAAAAAAGCTAAAAATATGTAATTTTTTTTAGTCATTTTTTTTGTTTAAAAAATAAATTTTATGTTCAAAAAAGTATAAAAATAAATATAAAATAAAAAATATAAATGAAATAATTGTAATATCTCTAGAATAATTATATAAAGTTTTTTCACCAGATTCAAGTATTTTTTCTTGTATATTTTTTAAATTATTTTCAAAACTATTAATGTCTGAAGTATTCTGTATTCTTTGATATTCTCAATCAAAAATACGTGATAAATTTTTTAAATTATTTTCGTTAAGTTTACTTATAACTATTTCTCAAGCAAAAGTTTGATAATTATATCTTCAAAAAGCATCTTTTCAAATAATTATTTCTCAACCTTTTTTACTTCATACTCAAGCGAAAAAATAATTATAATTTTCATTGTAAAGTTTTTCTAAATCTTTTGATTGTTCATCTCATCAATCTGATAACAAAATTACTGCTCAAGAATTATTTTCTGTTATTTCTAATCTATTATTTGCTTCATAAATTGCACTAGAAAAATCAGTTCATTGATTATTAAGATTTTTATAATCAACATTTTCAAGCATTGTCAAAAAAACATTTATATCATTTGTCAAAGGTAAAACTCAAACAGCTTCTCAAGCAAAAATTACCAAACTATAATTATTATTTGGATTATTTATAATAAAATTTTCTATACTTTTTTTTGCTAACTCTAATCTTGTAATATTTTCTCAAACATCTAACACATTCATAGACTTACTAACATCCAGTGCGAAAACTATAGGAATTCAATATTTTTTTTGATCATCAACTTTGTAAGATTTTGGCTCAAAAATAAAAAAAAGAAGTATCAAAAAAGAAAAAATCAAAAAAATATATTTTATGAAAAAATATTTCTTTTTATATCTTAGTTTAAAAATTTTTGATAAACGTCTCTTTTTTAGTAAAAAAAATGAAAATAAAAATAATACTAAAAAAATTAACAAGAAAAACAATAATAAACTATAAAAATTTAAATTTCAAAATATCATCAAAAAAATATTAAATACTAATCAATTTCGTTTCTATAAAAAATTAAAAATATATACAGTAATAAAAAAGCTAAAAGTAAATATAAAAAATTTTTATAAATTGGCATATAAACAATAGATTGTGATACATCTATATCATTTTTTTCCAAAAATTCCAAATCTCTAAAAGCATTTTCAAAGGCATTATTATTCTCAGCCCTATAATATCCTCAAGCTGTAAGGTTTGAAATATTTATTAGAGATTGTTCATTTAATGGTTCAATTTCCACACTTTGTGCAAAAATAGAATCTCAAATTGTCACAGTTCATCCGTTACTAGATCATATTCAAATAGAATAAACTTTTATATTTTTTTCTGCTAATAATTTTGAAACAGTTATAGGGTCAAGTCAAACATTTGCATCTCAATCAGTTAATAAAATTATAGCTTTTTCTCTTGGATATATGATATTTTCATCTTCCTCGAAAAGATTTGAAGACATTAAAAGCGCATCTCATATTGCAGTTCAAGATAATCAAGAAACATTTTGATCAATTGTTTTAGTTGTTAACTGAGAAATATTTTTTCTCAAGATATCATAATCAAAAGTAAGAGGAATAGTACTAAAAGGCCTTCAAGCAAAAACAACTAATCATACTCTATTTGTTTCCTGTATACTCAAAAAATCGTCTAATATAGATTTTGAAGACTCAAGTCTATTTGGCAAAATATCCTCTGCATTCATACTATAAGACAGATCTAGTGCAAAAACTATATCTATACCATTTTTTGAGATTTCTTGTTTTTGATTAGGTAAATTTGGATTTGCGATAACCAAAACATAAAAAATAAAAATAAAACAAAGTAAAATAACTTTTATATAAAAAATATAAAAGTTATTTTTAAACACTTTTTTTAAATCACCTAAAAACTTAAAATTATTTGTATTTTTTTGTTTTTTATAAAAATAAATTATTATAAAAGGAACAAAAATAATTAATAGAAAATAATATTTATCTAAAAACTGAATATCAATTACATCCATTTATAAAATATTAGTAAAGTATTTGCTTTTTTGTAATTTCAAAAATTTCATTTCAATTACTTGAAAAATCATAATCCTTAGAATATTGAAATAAATATAGTTTTGCAAAAATTTCAAATTGACATTTTTTTATTATGCTGATTTTTTTGACTTCTTCAAGAGTTTTCGAAGAAAAATCAACCTGAAATTCATAACTTAAAAACTTTATATATATATACAATAATTCTCTAAAAAAACTTTCATTATCTAGATTATTTTGTTTTTTTTCTAGATTTAAAATCATACTTTCAAAATCATATTTTTCAAATATTTGTTTATTTTGATCAAGCTTATCCTTATTTAAAAATTCTTTTGATACTAATGCGTAAATTAAAATTATTATTATTAGTGACAATAAACTTAAAAAAATCGCTGGTGGTAAAATTCCAATTACACTTTCAATACCATAAATATCTGTCATATTATATTTTTAACTTGCTAAAAAATAAATAAAGCTCTCTATAAACATCTTTTTTTGTATCTAAAAGAATATATTCTATATTATATTTTTTTAAAAATAATCTAAATTTCTGAATTTTTTGTAATCTAAGATTTTTATATTCTTCTATTTTTTTCTTATCATTTAAAGAAATATTTACAAAGTCCGAACTGTTTGATAGATTTGCATTTATATTTATATTATACAAGTTATTTTCAAAATAATCAAAAATATTTATAAAAATAATTTCATTCTTTACACTCAAAAACTTTAAATATTCTTTATTTTCAGTTGATAAATCATCTGATAAAATAAATATCAAGTTTTTCGTAATATTTTTTTTAGAAATATATTTTAAAGATTCTGCTAAATCAAAATCATATTTTTTTCTATTCTTTTCCAAAAAATCTATGGTTTTATAAATGTTAGCACTTCATTTTTTGTAAGAAAAAAACATTGGTTTTTCTGAGTTTCAAAATATATAAACTCACAAATTATCTCCTGAATAATTACAAGATTTAGCTAAACAGTAAAAAACTTCTTCAAGCAAATCTTTTTTTGTTTTTTCAAAAAATCATACTTCGAGAAAAGAGTTCATATCTAACAAAAAAAGCACATTTAAATCTCTATCTTCTTCAAAAATTTTTGTATGTATTTTATCAGTTTTTCAAATAGTTTTCCAATTAATATTTTTTACTGGATCTCAAGGAATATATTCTCTTTGTTCTAAAAAGTCTATTCAGTTTCAAGAAAACACACTTTTATAAGCTCCAAAAAGCAAATTTCATATATCTTTTTTCACCTTAAAATCAAGTAATTTTATTTTTTTATTTATTTCCATAATTTAAATTACATCAATATGTTCAAGTATTTTATCTATAACAAAATCATTACTAATGTCATCAGCGATAGCTTCATAACTCAAAACTATTCTGTGATTTAATGCTTTATTTGCCAAAAATTTTATATCTTCTGGAATAACATAACTTCTATTATTCATAAGAGCTAAAACTTTAGCTCCAGAAATAAGAGAAATTCATCATCTTGGAGAAACTCAAAACTGAATATATTTTTTGTAATAATCTAATGAATATTTTTCTGGGTTTCTTGTCGCATCGACAATATTAGTCACAAAATCAAAAATAGCATCAGAAACATATACACTATTTACCAAATCTTGAATCTCAAATATTTCATTTTTTGTTAAAACTTTTGAAATTTTTTCACTCTCAGAAGAAATAACTTTTTTATACATTTCTTTTTCTTCATCATAACTAGGGTAATCTACACTAACTTTTAACATAAATCTATCTAGTTGTGCTTCCGGTAGTTTATAAGTTCCTGATTGCTCTATTGGATTTTGTGTTGCTAAAACAATAAATGGATTATCAAGCGAAAAAGTATTATTTCATATTGTAATACGTTTTTCAGCCATCGCTTCTAATAATGCAGATTGCACTTTTGAAGGAGCTCTATTTATTTCATCAGCTAAAATAAAATTATTAAAAATTGGTCCTTGTTTTACATCAAAACTAGATGTTTTTGAATTAAAAATTTCTGTTCAAATAAGATCACTTGGTAGCAAATCTGGTGTAAATTGAACTCTATTAAATCAAAGATCAAGAGTTTTACTCAAAGTATTTACAGTCATAGTTTTAGCCAAACCTGGAACTCATTCTAACAAAATATGTCATTTTCAAAATAAACCAATTAACAAACTATCTATCAAGTCAGTTTGTCAGACGATTTTTTTTGCAACTTCCTTTTTTATCAAATTAATTTTTTGAGAAGCTTTAAAAATATTTTGCTCTAGTTCATTTTGATTTTCAATTTTTAAATCATTATTATTTTCCATTTTTAATAATTTTAAGTTTTAAGAATTAAATATATTTAATTTTAATAGTATTTTTACTTTCTTTTACTTTAATATTATTTTCTTTTTTGTCACTTTTATTTGTGTAAAAAGTGTTATTTTTTTGATTTCTCATGTTTGTAATATGTTTAAGAAATTATAAATTCTTTTTTAAATCGCTAATTCTTTGTGAGTTAAAGGCTATTAGTTCTAAATATTTTTGATCAAAAGATTCATTATAAGTACTAAGTAAACTTTTATGATATTTTTTTCTTTTTTTTATTTCTTCTTTTAAATCTTTTTTTGTAACTTTATATTTTTTATTTTCTTCTTTTTTAGCTACTCAGATACTTCTGGTTCTTTTTTGTGAAACAGTTCAAGTACTTTTTGCTACTTCAATAACCTTTGATACTTGCGCTGTATTATTGTATGAACTAACACTACCTGTATAGTTGGTAGAAGTTAATAACACAAAAACAAGTAATAATATATTTTTTTTCATAATAAGGTTTAGTACTAAAATATTTTAAATCTTTTTGATTAATTCCAACAATTGAGTTTTACTAATCAAAATATTTGAATATTTAAGTTTGTTAATTTTATCAAATATTTCTTCCACTATTTTTCTATCTGATAAATTTTTATCAAGACTTTGCAATATTTCAATATAAGTTAATTTTTTAATCCCCTTTAAATTATACTTTTTATGCAATTTTTGTTTTATGATATTATCGATTTTTATTACAAAGTCTTGATCATCAATGTCTGGATAATTTATTACTTGTGACTTTTCAAAATCATCCAATTTATGATGTAAAAAATTATCATTTGTATTTATATATTCTGGAGAGTTAAATTTATGTTTTAGGTTTTGGATATCAAATTTTATTTTTTCTCTATTTTTATAAAAAATAAATAAAATTAATAATAATAAAATAATTAATGGTAATAAAAAATATATTAGATAATCTATATTTTTATTTTTATGCAAAACTTGGTTTTTTAGTAGTTCTTTTTCATTACCAGAATTATTATAAAATTCATCCAAAACTTTTATATCTATACCAGAAGTAGTTACTTCTTTATTTCAATCACTCAAGACAATAGGTCAAAAAGTGAAATCTCAGTCATACAAAGGTTTTACAACAAAATTTATATCTAAAATTTGTTTTGAAAATGTCTGAGTTTCTCAAGCAACAATAGTAGTTCTAGAATTTGTTTGTTGAGATTGACTTTGTCATAATATCTCAAAATTTTCTATTCATTCTATTCTATTTATATTTATATTTTTAGAGTCTTGTAAATCTATTTCTAGATTAACTGTGAAAGTTTCATTAAGAAAAATTTCTCTAGAATTACTACTAACATTTGCCTCAAATGAATATAAACTTGGTATAAATAATAAAAAAACAATAACACTACAAACTATTTTTCTATTCATAAATTTAATTAATAAACATATAAATACACATATGACTATAACCAACTATTGTTAAGAAAGCGTTAAGAATATATTTTTTATTCGTTAATTTTTCTGTTTATTTTTTTATTCCCTTATTAAAGCCATTTTATGTAAAAATAATTAGATTAATTATAATAATTTTTTGTATTTTGTTAAGAAAAAATTATATTTTTTTATTATTAATTGAAATAATTACTTTGTAAGTATAATAAATTTAAAATATAATTTAAAATAATAATAAAATGAAAATTTTAATTATAGAAGATGATAAAATAATTTGACCCAATATAAAGGAATATCTAGAAGAAAATAGTTTTTTGGTACAGTTAATAACTGATTGAGAATCTGGACTAAAAGAAGCATGCAAAAATAAATATGATTTGTTTATTTTTGACGTTATGGTTCCTTATATTGATGGTTTTGAAATAGCAAAAGAAGTTAGAAAAGCATGAATAAAAACACCAATAATTTTTTTAACAGCAAAAGAAGATTTAGAAAGCAAAGAAATATGATTCAATGTATGAGGAGATGATTATTTAACAAAACCATTTAGATTAAAAGAATTAGTTCTTAGAATTAGAAATCTATTAAAAAGAACAAGTTCTTGAGAGATAAATGAAATGAGCAAAATAAAAATCTGAGATATAGAATTAAATCTAGATTTAAAAGAAGTAACTAGATGAGAAAAAAATATTATTTTGACACCAAAAGAATTTATAATTCTTGAATATCTAATGAAAAATAATTCAAAAGTAGTTCCAAAACATGAATTATTAGAATATATTTGGTGAATAAATAATGATATTTGGTCAGATGTCACGAGAACTCATGTCCAATCATTAAGAAAAAAAATAAATTCAGGTGGAAAAAATGATCCAATAAAAACAATTAGAGGAATATGATTTAAATTTGAAAACAATGAAAAGTAAATTTTGAATAAAAACTAGAGTTTTTTTATCATTTTGATTTTTTATAATAATTATTACAAATATTTTTGCTACTCTACTTTATATTTTTGTAGAGAGATCTTTTATTGCAAATATGCAAAGAAATATTGAAAGTGAATATGAAAATATTATTCAAAAAATTGATAAATCTGAAAATAATGTAATAAACTTATCAGACGAAGAAGAACAAAAATTAGCAAACAAATGACTTTTTTTAGTAGTTTGATTAAATGATCAAAGCATAAAAAATAATTACAGATTATGAGGATTTATTTATGAAGAAAATTATATTTTTAGATGAGAACATAGAGGATATGATATAGTTATTTGAAAAAATATTAGAGATTTGGAATGAATAAAACAATATATCGTAGATACAACTTTACTTTTAAATATTTTTTGATTATTTGTAGCTTTCATAATTTCATATTTTATTACAAATAGAGTTTTAAAACCGCTTTTAAAACTTTCAGAATTTATTAGAAATTATGAAATAAATGAAAACAAAAAACTAATAATAAACAAATATTGAAGCTCAGAAATATGACAAATAACAGATTCTCTAAATAGTTTTATAGCAAAAGTAAAAGAAAACTTAGATTCTCAAAAAAGTTTTATTCAAGATACAAGTCACGAATTAAAAACTCCTTTAATGCAAATAGAAACAAATATTGAATTGATAGAAGATAAAATAACTGATGAAAAAATTACAAAAAAATTAGAAAATATCAAAAAATCTACAGCTAATATTAACAAAATAATTTCAAACTTGTGATTTATTTTGAGATGAGATGAAAAAATAATCAAAAAACAAAAAATTAATGTTTGAACTTATATAAGAGAATTTTCAAAACAATACACTGAAATAGCAGATACAAAAAATATAAAAATAAAAATTACAGAAAAAAAATCTCTAGAAATAGATAATAATACTTATTATTTGGACAGATTATTTTGAAACTTGATTTCAAACTCTATTTTTTACAACTCTTGAGATAATATTATAGAAATAATCATAGATGAAAAATCAATAGAAATAATTGATGAATGAATTTGAATTGAGAGCTATGAAACAAACAAAATATTTTCTAGATTTTATAGAAGCAAAAATTCAAACCTTTATGATGATCAATGAAACTGACTTTGAATGACAATTGTAAAGACAATTTGTGACAAGTTTTGATGGAAAATCGAAATTAAATCCGTAGTAAATAAATGAACTAATATAAAAATAACTATAAAATAATGCAAATCTTAATATATTTAATATCATTTTTGGAATGATTTACAACTCTTTCGATACAAATAATTGCAATTAGAAACTTTACTCCAATTATCGGGACAAACTCAATTTCAACTTCGGTAATTATTTGAGTAATGTTACTCGCTTTATCATATTGATATTATATTTGATGAAAAATTAGTGCTAATAAAACAAAAGAACAAATATGATTTAGAGTTAGTCTGAATATGATAATTGCTTGATTATACTATTTACTGCTAACTTTTGTTATTGATCAAATGCTTTTAACTAGCTTGATTGAATCAACTGGAAATTATTTTTTCTCAATATTAATTAGTTCATTTATATTATTTTTTGTACCAATATTTTTTGCAAGTCAAACTATTCCCTTATTATCAGAATTATTAAAATGAAATAACACTTGAGAAAAAATATGAAAACTACTTTTTTATTCAACAATTGGTAGTTTTATAGGTTCAATCTGAACTTCTACAATATTATTTGCATATTTATGAGTAGAAAAATCTGCTGTTTTAAACACAACAATATTATCATTTTTGGCAGTTTTGATATTAATCTCAACTCACAAAAAAATACCAAAATTAACAATAATTCCTGGAATAATTTTTGTATTATCAACAAGTATATTATTTTTTGAACCGCAAAATAATGTTTTTTCTCTTTATAAACATTCAAATACTTATCACAATATAGAAATAATTGATAATATGAGGTGACAAAGAGTTTTTTTACAAAATTGATGATACGCTTCTGGATTAAATACTGAGAATAATGAAAGTTTTTTTAAATATATTATAGAAATAAGAGAACAAATTATTGCTAGTCGTGATGAAAATATTTTGGTAATTGGATGAGCCGGTTTTACTTTGCCAAATGAGTTATCAAAACAAGATTTTACAAAAAAAATAGATGTAGTAGATGTTGATAGTAGCTTGAAAAATATTAGTGAAGAATATTTTTTGCAAGAAAAATTAAACTCAAAAGTTAATTTTGAAGCTGTTCCATCTAGATATTTTATCAATCAAGCAATAAAAAATAACACAAAATATGATTCTCTAGTTATTGATATCTATGTTTGAAAAAGTCTAGCTCCACAAACTTTGACTGATGAATTTTTTGATAATCTGACTCAAATAAGTGATGATATTTATATAAATCTAATAACTGACGCAACGCTAGCAAGTGATTTTTCTAAGAGAGTTCTTAACACTATGAAAAATAATTTTTGAAAAGTTTATTACCAAAATGTAAACCAAGAATGAACCTATGAATTAACTAATTTTGTTGTCACAAATAAAGAATTAGAATGATATACAAAATATCAAGATGATAATGATTTATGAATTTACACTGACGACAAAAACTCAATAGAAATGGATTTATTTGAAATAATTGCTATATAAAAAACTAATAGATTAAAAATCTATTAGTTTTTTTATTCAAACAATCATTTATTTTTTAAGTGATTATGAATATATCAAGTGAAATAAAATGAAAAATTTTTACTTGGTTTTTTATCTCACATTAATTCAAAAGCATCCCAAAGATTTGTAGTACAATTAGAAAATAATGTGTTGTAATATTTTGGATTATCTATCAAATCATTTGTTTTATTAGCAAAAAACTTGAATCATTCCACGCAAAATTTTTGTGAAAAATCAAAACTATATTTAATTATGTGTTTTTTTCTTTTGTCTCTTCTAGTTCAAACAATATCTCTTTCACTTCCCCAAATATAAATCAAACCATATCATTTATAAAGTCATTTAAGAGTTGAAAATCATTCTCAAGGTTTTCTTCTAGCTTCTACTGACAAAAAAATATTTTCAGATCATTCAATCTCAAACTCCAAAATTATATGTGACAAAGAATTAAAAACTCAAAAAGGAACACTAATAAAATTTATTTTTTTTATATTATTAATATCAAAACTAATATCTCTGTAATTTTCAACATCAACATTATAATCCAAATCTCTAAAATTTTTTATATTTACAATTTTTCAATCAATAAAAATTTCAGGTAAAATATTGTGTCAGACTTGCCAAATATCATTTCTTTTTATATCAGGAAAAATCATACAATTATATTAAAAAATAAAATAAAATTTACTCAAAACAAAGTTGAATCAATTCTATCCAAAACTCATCAATGTCATGGAATATATTCAGCTGTGTCTTTTATTCATGATTTTCTTTTGAAAAATGATTCAATCAAATCTCAAACTGGAGCTAATAATCAAACAATAATTGATAAAAACAGATTAAAATCTAGTAAAAAAAACAAACAAATTGATAAAAATCAAATTTGCGCCAAAAATCACGATAAAGTTTTATTTGGACTAAGACTTGTAAATCATCTTTTCCAAACAAAATTTTTTCATACAGTATAAGCAACAATATCAGAAAAAGATACAAGTATAAATATATAAAAAAACTCTAAAATATTTTGATATATAAAATAACTTAATCAAGCTAAAAATAATATTAATCCTAAAAATAATAAAATATTTTTAAAAATTCAAAAAACCAAAAATTGCCTTGCTTCATACAAAGAAAATCAAAAAATAACAAAAATCAAAAATAATTCTCAATATGGTAACAAAAAACTAACTAAAAAAACTACAATTATGTATTGCCATCAAATTATTTTTTGTTTTATATAGTCATTTTTGAAAATAAAAAATAAAATTATGCTAATGACTAAAAATAATAATAAAATACTAAGATGTATATTTTTTAATAAAAAATCAAACATTGTGTAATATTAAGATAAATAAATAAATAATTAAAACTAAGAAAAAATTAATCTCCAAAAAAAGCAATACAAACAATAAAATATAAAAAAATGTTCTGAAATCTTTTCAATAAAATAGATTTTGTTTGTTATAAATATGAATAAATAAAAATTCTAATAACAAATAAATAAAAACCAAAAAGCATAAAATGTAAATAAAATTAATTGAAATACCAAATT
>JBEPWB010000022.1:0-15510 GCA_041642635.1 bacterium | reverse complement strand
GAGTAAAATTTTGTCATGTGTGGACAAAAGTATGATTTGTGAATTTATCTAGTAGTTTTATAATTTCACTAAGTCTTATTAATTCAGGTCTTGTTCAAACTATTGTTAATACTTTTTTCATTTTTTTTATTTAAAAAATATTTATATTTTTATACCTAAAAAAATAATTTTTTCCAGTATAATTTTTATTATCTGTTAAAAAGTTATAAATTAACTTCTTTTAAAATTTTTAATTTCTCTAAAAATATTTTTTACTTCTCAAATATTTGCCAAAAAAATAATTGCGTAAGCTCAAAATCACATTATCAATAAATATAATAAATTTAAATATCTAAAACTATTTTCTAATATGAATACATTAGGAATAATATTGTAATAAATAATTCAAATAATAGCTATAATAAAAATATTTTTTATCAAAAATATTTTATCAAAATTTATTCATATATTTTTATTAACGTAATAAAATGAAAATACAGCTATCAAAAACCATGTAATTCAAGTAGTTATTCATGCTCAAAGTGCTCAATAAAAATAAACAAATATTATATTTGATAATATATTAAAAGCTAAACATCCTACTAAAATATTTCTGTTTATATAATTTTTTCATATTCAAGAAATAAAAGGTAGATTTATACCATATATAAGTTGAAATATTCAAAAAATAGCTAGATAAGTTAATATAGTTCAACTATATAAAAAGTCTTGTCAAAAAAGTATTACAGCTAATACTTCTCAAAAAACTAATAATAAAACACAAATACTTATAGAAATTATTAATAAATATTTATACAAAAAGTTTATTAATAATTTTAATTTTTCATAATTATTTTTATTGTGAAATTCTGATATTATAGGGAATAATATTCAAAGAATTGGTCATAAAAAAAACATAGTTATTGCTATTAAACTCATATAGTTAGTATAGTAACCAGCTTCTACAGTTCCTGATATAGCCAAAATCATTTGCATATCCATATTTGCTATTAACATCATAGCGTTAAGTCAAATAAGTGCATTTATTCAAAAATAAATCATTTTTTTGAATAAACTATAATCTTTTATTATTTTTCATGACTCTATTTTTTTTGAATATTTTATTTTATAAGTTAGATAAAGTGTAGAGTAAGCAATTATATTTCAAACTAAAAACATCAGACTGTATCAAAGAATGTTTCATATTCATAATATAAATAAGCTTATAACTCATATTGAAATTATTGCTTGAGAAATGAAACTTGATAATTGTGTTATAAAAACATTTTGAAGAGTTTGAAATATTCCAATTAAAGGATTAGCTAGGTTTAAAAATACAAATAATCATAAAAATATATATAAAATATTTTTTGCCTCATTGTGTTCAATATAATTATTTCAAAAATATTGTATAAAAAAATATAATCATAGGCTTACAATTATAGTCATTGTGATATTTGTATATCTAACTATTTTGTAAATTGTATTAGTGTAATCTTGTTTTTTTTCTATTATATATTTTGGTAAAAAATATATAAGTGAACCAGAATTCAATCAAAGTCAGCTAAGTGCAGATAATAATCACATCAAACTTATCATTCAATAGATTATTCCGACTTCTGAAACTGATAAATCATTTGAAAGAATAACCCTGATAACATATCAAAGAGGTAAACTTAAAAATGTGAATAAGTATAACCAAAATCATTTACTTATAAATTTTTGCGCTAAAGTTTCTTCTTTTAAAAGATCATTATTCATAATTATTTTTGTTTTTTATTATTTTGTTTATTTTATAAAAAAAAATACTAATTTCAACTTAGTATTTTTTAATTGATATTATTTTATCAGATACTTCAAAAAATTCTTTTTCAAATTTATTTCTTAATTCTTGATTTTTTATTGTTCAGTATTTTTTATTTTTTTTGTAATCGTAAGAATTTTCAAATTCTTGTTTTGATATTATTTTTTTATTTTTTAAATAAATCAAATATGAGTTAATAAGTTTAATGTGTTTTGTTTTTAGTTTTTCTATTTGAAAATTTTTACTAGATTCTGTGTAATCATAATTAATATTTTCTCACGTATCAATTATTAAAAACTTGTATCATTTAGTAGATAATCTCATAATTGCTCAAAATTCTTCTACTCAATAAATTCATTCTCTTCAAAATAATCAATATTCCAAAAATTCTTTTGTTTTCCATAATCAAAAAGTATTAACAAATAATTGAGCTTTTGATATTTTTGATGTGTCATAATCTAGGTTTCAAAAATTGATTAATAAACTTGTTCATGCAATATTATTTTTATCTATACTTTGTTTTAATAAATCTATATTTTTTTGTGTAACACTTTCAAAAATTTCTGGTGATAATATTAGACTATAATCAATTGAATTTTTGTAATTATTTTTTATTGCAATGTTTAATATTTTTGTGAATTGGTTTCATTTTATTTCAATTATTTCAATTTTTTTATCTTGAAAAATTTTTATTTCTTGCATTACTTCAGATATTCAAGATTTATCCATATCCTTAACTACAACTATTTGAATATTTTTTATATCAGTTAATAATAAGTTTTTTATTATATTTTTTATTTTTTTAATTCTTTGTT
The DNA here is from genome assembly GCA_041642635.1 of bacterium. Taxonomy (GTDB): domain Bacteria; phylum Patescibacteriota; class Gracilibacteria; order BD1-5; family UBA6164; genus JAAZVM01. Next base: position 12,912 of record JBEPWB010000022.1, on the reverse strand, counting down.
CTAGATTTTTTTTATCTTTTTCAAATACTCTTATTATTGCTCAAATATTTTTTGTCATATTTTTAACTTATTTTTATTATATCAAAACTATAATAATTTTTTTAAAATCAGCAAATAACCATAATTTATAAAACTTTTTTGTCACTTTTATTATACAAAAACGTTATAATCAATATAATTATTTTATATTACTTTTTAATTTTTTGATTATGAAGAAAATTTTTGTTTTAATGCTAATTTTATTAGCTCCTTTTATTACATTTGCTGATAGTGAAGAGTCTAAATCTATGCATCAAAGTTGGGATTTGAATCTTGATTGAATGAATGATTGTGAATTTAATGGTACTTGTGACGATAGTGTTGATTATACAGAAGCAAAAACTTATGATACAAAAGAAGCTTTTTTAGAAGCTGAAGGAGGTATTTGTAAAACTGCAACTGACGGTTGTAATAGTATAGGTATATGGAATGGTGAATTTAGTATTTCTACTGAAATGTGGTGTGAAGACGTTTATGGAGAAGGTTGAGAAGAAGTTTATTCTTGTGAATCTTATGATAAAGAAAAAATAGAATATCAAAAATATATTAGAGATAATATTTCTGATTTAATTGAAGAAAAACCAGTTTTAGGTTGAACTTGGTATGTAACAGATATAGATTGGAATTCTGACAATGAAATAGTAGTTAGTTATGAAGATGGTCATATTGTTTGAGAAGTAACTCTTACAAAATCAAGAATCACAAAAGCAATGGAAAATTCATCAGATGATGAAATGTGAGAAATAAAAATGTGTACTTTAGAATATGCTCCAGTTTGTGCCGAAGTAGAGGTACAATGTATTAAAGCACCTTGTTATCCTGTGCAAGAAACTTTTTCTAATTCTTGTATGGCATGAGAAAATAAAATTCTTTATACTGGACAATGTAATTCATATGTGAATGTTCCTGTCTACAATGATTATTTAAAATTATCAGATAAATTAGAAAAAAAAGTATCTAAGATTCCTGAATATATGCTTGTTTCACTAATTGATAGAGTTAATACAATGATAGATGATTTTACTCTTAGAAATAGAGATATCCCGTTAATAGAAAGAACTATTACAAAATATGTTTTTATAAGAGAATTATTTAAAAATGAATTAGATAATAAAAGATTTGGGTAAAAATTAAACTTTTTTGTCACCTTTTTATAAATATTTCGTTATTATTAATACAAGATAATTATTTTATATATTAACAATTTGTCTTATGAAAAAAGTTATTTGAACATTATTACTAAGTATGTTTTTAGTTTCTGGAGTTGCTTGAGAATATAATCCTGATAAAGAATATAATTCATGAGAAGTAAATACTAGAACTACTTTTACAACTACTTCTTCAGAACTAACTAATGAAAATAGAATTTGTACAATGCAATATGATCCAGTTTGTTGATCAGATGGTCAAACTTATGGTAATGCTTGTATGGCAGATTTTGATTATGTTCATCCAGGTGAATGTAGTATGTTTGTTAATTTGAACACTTATCAATCATTTAAAAAATATGATGATAGATTTATTTCAGTTATTGAAAATGCAAAAGAATCTACAGTTGAAAACGCAGTTGAAAAATTAAACGATTCAATTGAAGCTACAAAAAAATTAAAAATAGCTAATTGGGTTCAAAGAGAAAGAATAACTGTATATACTTACTTGAGAGATTTAATGCAAAATGTATTAAATACTAACTAAAAAAAAGACTAGCTTAGCTAGTCTTTTTTTTCTTTAATTTTTTTATCTCTTTTACAAAAAATATAAAATCATTTTTGTTAATTGCTGTAAATATTACAAGCCAAACAGCGAATACTAATCAAAGCATAAAGAATGAAATAATTCTATTAAAATTATCAAAAAATTGAATAATGAAAGTATTAATAATTAATCAGCATATTCATAGAATAAAAAGATTTTTTCAAATAGATAAAAAATCAAACTTAATGGCATATTTTTTTCAAAGAAAGATTTCTGACAAAATCCATATTAACAACCATCATAATCATGTTGCTAAAGCTGCTCAAAAAACTCATAATAAATTTATTAATATAAAGTTCATAAAAAAATTAAAAAATATTGCGATTACAATTATTTGAACTCTTTGTTTTACTTTTCAGATTCAAGCCATTATATTAAAATTGATTTGCATCATAAAATTAAAAATCAATAGCAAAATAGAATATTTTAGAATTATTCACGACGTTATAAATTTTTCTCAAAAAAGTGTAAAAGCTAATACTTCAGCAAATATAAAGAAAAATATATTAAACATTATTCAAATATTTAAAAAATTTTTTGCAAATATATTTTTTACAATAATTATTTTACTATAATCTCATTTGCTATGAAATTCTGAAAAAATAGGGAACAGTAAAGCAAATATTGGAGTTATAATCAAAAAAGGAATTCATATAATACTTAAATAGTTAGTATAGTATCATGCGTCAGTTGTTCCTAGCATATATATAATCATTTGCATATCTATTTGTGACAAAATAGTTGCAGCTCCAGCTCAAAGAAAAACCATAAAAGCATACTTTGAGATTTTTTTTATTTCTTGTTTATCTATAATTATTGATTCTCAAGCAAAATATGTTTTGTAATATTTTTTATAAAAAATAAAAAGTGTTATAAGTATTCATATATAAAGTCAAAATAACCATCAAAAACTATAATTTACAAGACTTCATGCATCTATGAAAAAAATTGATAAAACAAAAATTGCAATAAAAATCATTCTAAAAAATTCTGTAATTTTGTGAGAAAAAGTATCTTGAACTGCTATAAAAAAATTGTTTATTGTTTGAAAAATATTTATTCCTACAAAGAAGAATGCAAATATTTTTAAAACTCAAATAGCTTGATCATTCTTAAAATAATTCTCAGCCAAAAAATCTGCTCAAAACCAAAATATACAAAAAATTATAATAGAAGAAAAAATTTGAGCAAATAATGCGTAAAAAATTATTGATTTTGCTTTTGAGTAATTTTTTTCAGTTACATATTTTGGTAAATAATATTTTAGACTTTCTGTCATTCCTAAGTCATTATAAGCTCAAATAAGAGTAACAAGACTAATTATTCAATACAAAACTCATACTTCATCAACGCTTAATTCTCAAGAAATTATTATTTTTATAATATATCAAATAGGTCATATTATAAATGAAAAAACATAGAGCCATAATCATTTGCGAATGAACTTTTCAGCTAGGGAATTGTAATTATCAATCATTATTTTATTTTTTAAAAATATTTTTATTTATTTTAAACACTAAGTTATAAAATACAACTAAAATTTTTTTTTGAACAAAAAAATCCTTTTTTAAAAGGATTTTTATACTATTACTTGGGAAATAATATTTGCAACATTTTTGTCTAGTGGGCTTGGGATTATTTCTTCTGGGGTTGGGTTTTTTACATAATCAGCTAGTGATTGTGCAGCTTTTAGCTTATGTTTTTCTGTGATTTGTTCCACTCTATTTTTTAGCGCTCAGGCAAATAATCATGGAAAAACTAAAACATTATTTAGTTGGTTTGGATAATCACTTCTACCAGTTGCAATTATTTTTGCTCAAGCTTCAATCGCGTCTTCGGGCATTATTTCTGGAGTTGGATTAGCCATTGCAAATATAATTGGATCATTGTGCATAGTTTTTACCATCTCTTTAGTTAATGCTCAAGCAGCACTTACTCAAACAAAAACATCAGCTCAAACTATTGCATCTTCTAGGGTTCAACTAAGATGTTGTTTGTTAGTTATTTTTAGTATTTCTTGTTTCTCTTTGTTCAAATCAGTTCTTACTGGTGAAATTATTCATTTACTATCACAAACAATTATATTTTTAAAACCATATAAATTTAAAAGTTTTATAATTGCTGTTCCTGCAGCTCAAAGTCAGTTTACAACTATTTTTGTTTTTTCTTTTGATTTGTTAGTTATTTTTGTTGCATTAATAAGTCAAGCAAGCGTAACTATTGCAGTTCCGTGTTGATCGTCATGAAAAACTGGAATATTTAATTCTGCTTTTAGTCTGTTTTCTATTTCAAAACATCTAGGCGCGCTAATATCTTCTAGGTTTATTCATCAAACGGTTGGTGCAATATTTTTTATAGTTTGGATTATTTGTTCAGTATCTTGTGTATCCAAAACAATTGGAAAACTGTTAACTCAAGCAAATTCTTTTAATAATACACATTTTCACTCCATAACTGGCAAACCAGCTAATCATCAAATATTTCAGAGTCATAAAACTGCGCTTCAATCACTTATTACAGCGATTGTATTAGCTTTTATTGTATATTTATAAGCGTTTTCAGGGTCTTTTTGTATTTCTCTGCAAGGTTCTGCAACTCAAGGTGAATATGCTGTTGAAAGTAATTCTTTTGAATTTATCTCTACCTTTGATTTAAAATCAATTTTTCATTGCAATTCTTCATGCATTTTTAGGCTTTTTTCAAAGTAATTCATATTTTTGTAATTTTTTATTAAATAATGCTATATTTTATATAGTTAATATATTAACACTTTTTAACATAAAATCAAAAAAAAAATTGCACATTTTTAATACAAAATTATTATTAGCTTAATTATTTTTATATTTATTATTTAAAAAAAGAAAAATGCTAAATTATCTTTTTAAAATTTTGGCTTTATTGTTGTTTTCAGCATTCATAGTTTATTATTACTATTTTGTTTATTCGGGACATTTAACTAGTTTTGAATGATACTCTTTTTACGCTGTATTATTATTGATTTGATATTGAATCTATAAATTTTTCCAATTATCAAAATCTAAAGAAATAGCATATTTTAAAAATATTCATATTTTGGGATATTTTCTTTTGAATTTATTGCTTGTTTGTCTTACTTTTTTCTTTTTTGTAGAAAATCCTTCTAACAATTTTATTGTTTTATGAATAACTTTATTTTTTAAGATACTATTTTTTAGTTTAGTTCCAATAATTATTTTTATTTTTACTACAAGTTTTTGAGCTTTTATTTTAGATAAAATACCAAATAATGACAAAGATTTTTCTCCTAGTTTTAATTTATTATTATCGCTTTGACTTTGATTTGCTTTATTTGTTACTTTATTAGTAATACTTTGAAGTTTTGGTTTGTATAATATTTTTGTTGTATTAATAATTCTTTGAGTTTTTTGATGGTTTTGAAGAAATAATGCAAAATCTTATAAAAATAGTTTTTTAGAAAAAGATTATAAAATTAACATAAAAGAATGAAGTTATTTAAAATTTTTAACAACAGAATTCTTTGTGTTATTAGCATTTTTTGTTTTATCAGTAGCACTAGTCTCGATTTTTAGACCTTTCCCAATTTGATGGGATGATTTATGAGTTTATATGAACTATCCTCATTTAATGGCTGAGGCCTGAAATATTTTATCTCTTTCTTCAATCTATTCTTGGCAAGTTTTTACGGGAATATGATATATGTTATGAAATGCAACATTTGCTTTTTTTGTAAATATTTCAGGATTATTTATTAGTTTTATTGTTTTAAATATAGTTTTTAATGATTTATTAAAAAGTAAAAATTTAGAAAAAAAATCCTATATAGATTTACCAATAATATTATCAACTCTATTTATAGCTTTACCAATGACAGTTTTTTTGACAACAAAAGATATGAAAGTAGATGCTTGATTGTTTTTTGTAACTGTTATTTGAGTTTATGCAATTATAAAATATTTTTTATATGAGAGAGATAATAATTGAAAAAAATTATCACTTTTCTACATTTTTATAATTTGAATATTAGCTTGATTTGCTTTCAGTATAAAATTCACAGCTTTGTTTTTTATTATCTGAATAATATCAATTATAAGTTATGCTAGAATTTGATTACTTGGTTTTCTTGGTTTTTTGAGTTTTTTACTAGGTTTTTTCACTATTTTTGATTTTTGGGCAATGATGAATGTAATTATCAATCCATATAATATTCCAAATTTTGAAATAACTTTTTGAATTTCTGCTATAATTTTATGAGCTACATTACTTTGAATTTGATTTTTTGTTAAGAAAGATAATTTGATAAAATTTTTAAAAGAGATTCTAATCTTTATTGTTTGAGTTATATTTATTTTGACTCCTTGGTTTGCAAAAAATATTGTAGAAACTTTTCCAAATTTTTGAGTTAGAGAAATATTAAATGGTAGTTGAGATAGATTTCATGCAGATTATACAAAAATTTATACTCAAGAGGAAATTAATCAAATAAGACAAGATTTTAGAGTAGAAAGAAAAACAGAAAATGCTATAACTACAAATGAAGATTTACTTAGATATTTTGGTTATGAAGAGGGTATTTTAGATTTTGTTTATATGCCTTGGAATCTTACAATGCAAAAAAATCAGGCTTGAGAATACACTGATATTTGATTTTTGTTTTTGGCATTAATTCCTCTTATATTTATTTTTCTTAGTTATAAAAAACCAATATATCCTATATTTTTTGTTGTTTTAGCTTTATTACAAATAATTTCTTATTTGCCATATAAAACTGAAACAATTTCGTGAGAAAATATTTCTCAAATTCCAGAAGAAAATTTATCAAGAGTTTTAACTAATAATACAGATGTTTTTGATCTTTGAAATAATCCTAGTATTTATGATATAAATTTTTCAAAATATGTTACTGCTGATGATTTAGCAAAAACTTTTTGAGAAGATGAAATAGCAGATAAAACTAGAGAATATATTGTTAATGTATCAACTAATCAAGCAAGAGAAATTTTAGCACAAGAAAATTCTCAAAGTCAAGAAAGATTAAATGAACTTATTTCACAAATAAGTACTAGGTATTTACAAGATTTTGAAAATTATCAAAACTTGATTTTGCAAGCTGAAGTAGAAAAATTAGCAGAAGAAACTAGGGAAATTTTTTATGAAGAAATATCTCAAAAAATCACTAATTCAAATACTTGAGGACAAATTTCATTTTTGGCAAATCCTTTAGATGAACAAGATATTGATTATTTGGACAATCTTATAACTACTTATAATGAAAGTTATATTTTCCAAGTTGATAATTTATGAGAATTAAAAAATATATTAGATAAAAATAATTTTTCTAGTGAAAATTATGACTTAATAGTTCAAAAATATAAAGATTCCAGAAATATTCCTTGAAAAATAGTTGATTTATTTTCTGTTATAAATATTCCTGTTTGATACTTTTTTCTATTTATTTGATTTTTTATTCCTACACTTTATTTAATATTTACATTAAAAAAGACTAGACTAAATTATATTTTTACTCTAAATTTAGTTTTTGCTTCAATTTATACTTTTTTATGGTTAGTTTCTAGTTTTGGGATAGTTTGGTATTGAATCACTATGTATTTTTCATTTTTATTAATGATTTGATTAGCCTGATATAATATTATTAATTATGAAAAATATGAAAATAATAACAAATCATACTTATTAAAATTATTTTGAGCATTTATATTTTTGAGTATTTTCTTAGTTTATGTATTTAATTCAATAATTCCAAATACTTTCAATAACTTGAAAAATGCTTGATATAAAGAATATAAATCATGACAAATAACAAGTGATTCTGCAATATTTTTGTATCATAATGATTATATAAAAATACTTTATACTTTGAATATTGCTGAGGATAAGAAAAAAGATTTTTTACAAGATAATATTTCTTCAAGAATAATTGAAGTTACCCCAGAAATATTAGATGCTGACATTGATTTAGTATTTTCTATTTTAAATTCTTTGGAAAGAGGTAATGAGTTATGACAACTTGCAAGTAATGCAAAACAAAATCTATACAAAAACATAGCTAATCCATCCGATGATTTTAAAAATAAACAAAATATTTATAGGGTTGGTACATTTCTAAGATATTATATTTCAGAAAATAATACTAGATTGTTAGAGGATAGTCTATTATTTAATTTTAATGATTATATTTATGCTAATAGTCTTTCAGATACTATAAATAATTTTAAAGCAATAGATATAAAATATTTATTACTTGATTTAAATGCTGCAACTATTGATCAATCATCAACTAAAGATTTAACAAATAGATATGAAAAATTATTAGAAACTTTTGTTTCTAATGATATAGAATTAATTTCTACTGATAGTGTTTGTTTAAAAATATGACTTGATCAGTATGAGAAAAATAATTCTATGAACGAATATTTGAGAATTGCATGAATAAACTATGATAGTTTTGATTCTGATTGAAATATTATTCCTAGGTGAGAGAAAAGATTGGAATGTGCTAAATTTATTCTAAATCTTTTGGAAAATAATTCTATAGATGAAAATAATTTTTCTTATTTACAAAGATATAAAAATTATTTTTCAAATAGGGAAGTTTCAATTACTGCAATAAATAATTTGATTTGAACAACTTATAAAGCATTATTTGAAATCAAATAAAAAAATAACAACTTTTTAAAAAGTTGTTATTTTTTTAATACATCTTTTGGATATTTTTTCCAAAAGTCATCTCTGAATTGATCAAATCTATTTTCTAAAATTGCTTCTCTTGCTTTGGTAGTCAAATTAATTAGAAAAAATAAATTATGGTAACTTAATAATTGCATTCAAAGTAATTCATTTTCTGCAATTAAATGTCTTAAATATCATTTTGTATAATTTTTACAAACTTTGCATTCGCAATTTTTATCTATAGGTGTTTTATCCAGTTTAAATTTTTCGTTTTTTACTTTTATATTTCATTCATAAGTAAAAGCTACTCCGTGTCTTCAAAGTCTAGTTGGTAAAACACAATCAAACATATCTATTCCTCTGTAAATCGCTTCAATTAAGTCTTCTGGAGTTCATACTCACATCAAATATCTAGGTTTGTTTTCTGGTAAATGTGGATTTAGAGTATCTAAAACTCTGTACATATCTAGTTTTGGTTCTCAAACCGATAATCATCAAATAGCAATTCCTGGAGTATCCAATTTTGAAATATAATTAGCACTCTCTATTCTCAAATCATCAAAATTTACTCATTGAATTATTGGAAAGAGAGCTTGAGTGTATTCTTGGTTTTCAAATCTTTTTTTATTATTTTCTTTCCATCTTTTTACACATCTGTCAGCCCATCTGTGAGTTCTTTCCATAGCTTGTCTAGCATAAATTTTGCTAGATTTTCAAGGCGCACATTCATCAAAAGCCATAATTATGTCTGCTCAAATATTTGATTGAATATCCATAACATTTTCAGCGTCAAAATAATGCCTTGATCAATCTATAAAACTTCTAAAATTAACTCAATCTTCAGTAATTTTTACTAATGATGACTCGAGACCGGTCTCATTTGAGACCGGTCTCTTGATATTTCCAAGAGAAAAAACTTGAAATCATCAAGAGTCAGTCAAAATAGGTTTGTCATAATTTTGGAATTTATGAACTCATCAAAATTCTTTTAGAGTTTTATCTCCAGGTCTTAGGTATAAATGATAAGTATTATTTAGGATTATTTGTGCTCACATTTCATCCAAATCTTCTTTTGTAATTCATTTTACTGTTGCTTTTGTTCCAACTGGCATAAAAACTGGAGTTTTTATGCTTCCATGTTCAGTAAAAAATTCTCAAGCTCTAGCTTTTCCATCTTTTTTTTGTAAATCAAATTTGAAATCAAACATTTTTTGTTTTTTTAAAATAAAATCTGACTAAATATATAAAATTAAACAAAAAAATCAATAAAAAATAAACTTTAAGATAATTCTTAAAGTTTATTTTTATTCTTCTGATTCTAATTCAATTATCATTTTTTTTAAGTTTTCTACTTTTTGATGATTTCTTTCGTATTTTTGAGAATTTGTTTTGTATTTAAATTCTTTTAATAATTGAACTGATGCATGTTTCCATTCAGGGTCTTTTATTTTTATTTTTTTAATTATTTCTAATTCTTTTTTAATATTGTTGTTTTTTTCCATAAAATCATCCCTACCAAGATTATCCATATCAGAATCTTTTATTATTTCTTCATAAATATCTTTGGGTTTTTCATAATCTGGATCAGTAGCTAGTATTATTCTTTCAATCTTTTGAATTTTATCTTCTGGATATAATATACTTTTTAGGTAATTTCTAGCGATTTTTGCACCAATTGGTTCATTTTTGTCATATTGAATTATAAAACCAGCATCATGGAATATTCCAGCTAATCACATTATTTCTATATCACTTTCGCTTAATCCTTCTTTTTTAGATAAATATATTGCTCTCTCCATAACATCTAAAGCATGATCGTAGCTATGATAGTAATGGTTTTCTAAGGGAAACATTAATTTATTAACATAATTTTTTGCATTTTGTAAAATATCTTCAGTCATAAATTTTTCAGACATATTTTTTAATTACCAATTATTTTATTAACATCATTATACGCTATTATTAAACTTAATGCAATTAATAGAACAAAAAATCAAAAATGCACGAATCCTTCAACTTGTTCACTTATTGCTTTTCTTCAAAATATTTTTTTGATGAGTCAATTTACCGTAATAAAAATAAATCTTCATCAATCAAGAGCAGGAATTGGTAGCAAGTTAAATACTCATAAATTTATACTTATAATAGCTCAAAGAACTATTATAAAAATTAACCCTGCAGTTATAGATTTACTAATAAAATCAACTATTCCGATTGGTCAACTAACACTTTCTATTGCTTCTTGTCTTTCTTCTGGAGTTTCTGGATTAAATATTTTTTGCAATAAAGTTCAAAGTCATTTAAAAGTTAAAAGTATTTGGTTTTTTGTTTCTAGAAATCAGTATTTTCAAGCTTCCAAAAATCAGTATTTTATTTCATATTCTTCATTTATTTCTATATTTTCTCAAATATAAGTTCATATTTTTCATGACTCAGGAACACTTACTCTTACAAATGCTCATCATAAATAAGGACTATTATATTTTTTTGCATCTTCTTTTTCTAAAACATTAGCATTAATAAAAAAAGCTACATCTTTTCAAGCATTATTTTGAATTATTTTTATAACTTGTTCTGGTTTTTGTATTTTTGTATAAATAGCCTCTTCTCATCATTCACACATAACATGATCTAGCATTTTTGTTTCACAAGTAGCTATTTCATACAAAATATCTCATTCTTTGAGATTAGAATTTTGCGCAATACTATCTTCACTTGGATATAAAATAACTCAAAGATTTTGTTTTAAAAGTCAACTTTCAATAGCTTTTTCATAAGTTGGAATTAGTTTTATATCAAGATCAGTTTCTATTTTTGAATTAACTCAAATTGGACTTACTCAAATAACAAAAAGTACCCAAAAAATTACCCATGCAAGCAAAAAATTCATAAAAACTCCAGCTAATATTATTATTGCTTGTTGCCATGTTTTTTTGTTTGCTAAATTATAATCTGCTTTATTTTCTTGTATTAATTTTAGTATTTCTTCTTTTTCCCCTTTAGAAATAGCTTTTTTGTTTTTATCAAAAATATCAATTCAATTTTTTATGTCTTTCTCTAAGTCATAATTATTGTATATTTTTTTATTTTTATCATAAACATTAAAAGTATTTGGCATTTCTCAAGTTAGTTTTACAAAACCTCATATTGGTAGCCAATTTAAACTAAAAAGTGTTCATTTTTTATCATAAAAAAGTTTTCTCGCGCGTGGGGGGATTCAAAGTCAAAATTCTTCTACTCTTACTCAAAATTTTCTTGCTGCTGCAAAATGTCCCCATTCGTGAATTAGGACAATTATAGAAAACATTACAATAGCAACAAAAATACCCAAAATAATATACATCATTAATTTTTTAGAAAATATTTTTTAAACAAACTTATTTTATTTAAAATATTTAAAAGTCTATTTTAAATTTATTTATTTTTGCTTTTTTTGTATAAAAATGATATAATACATACAATATTTATTAAGTAAAGTATTATGTCTTGAGTTGAAAAACAAAGCTCTAACAAAATAAATTCTGTTGAAAAACAAGAAAATAAAAAAAATAAAGTTTCTGAATTAAAACAATCACAAAAAGATTTTATCGAATCAAAACTTATTTGAGACGTGAATTTTTTTGATAACTTTGATACTGAAAATATAATTAAAGATTTTATTAGTTTTTTAAAAACAAAAGACAACTATTCAGATATTTCTATAGAAGTTTCTGATTATTCTGCCAATAAAAAAGAAACTCTAAAATCTCAACTAAAATATGAAGTTTTAAAAGTAACTGTTCCGAGAAAAAATAATTTAAAAAAAATAAAAGAAAAATATGAATTGGATTTTGATTTTTGAAAAAACGAAAAAAAGTTATTAACTCAAGAATTAAGAAATCTGCATAATGATAAATTAATTTCTTTAATTAATTACCCTTCAAAAATGTTAAATTTTTTGGTGGAAAATAATATTTTTGATAGTAAAGATGATGCTATTTCTAGAAAAAAACATATCAATGATTCAGTTAAAAAACATACAAGCATTGATACATCAAAGTTATCTGAAGAAGAAAAAACATATTTATTTAATATTTTTAACACAAATACAAAAATAAGCGTTTATGATTTAGATTTTATTTATTCTAATGTTTTACTTAGTGATGAACAAAAATTTGAAGTAATGAAATATTTTCTTGAAAATATTTCTCTGCTTTGCCTTCAGCAATTTTTTTAGCAATCCTATAGACTGTCATCCGACGCTGTTCAATACTTTTTATTATCCATAGCGCTGATTTGAATTTCTTCTCTAAGTAATCATAAGTATCGTCTTTGTTACACTTCTGCATTACTTCATAGTAATAGGGATTAATACGAAGTAAAGGAGAAGCTTTATCATTAAGAATTATTACATATTCATCATTTACCTTTTTAATTACAATATCGGGCATG
>JBEPWB010000021.1:0-15736 GCA_041642635.1 bacterium | reverse complement strand
ACCTGGAAAAATATGATGTTCCACTTGTTTATTTAATCATCAAAAAATATGATTTATAATTTTTCATCATTTTATATTTCTTGAAGTTCTAGTTTGCAAATCAAACCAAGAATAATTTTTTACTTCATTTCAATCAATTATTTCCATTCATATATGGTTTACCATAAATGAAAAAGCTAAGTGAATTCAAACAAAAATATACATTATTACAAGTATTCAAATAGTTGCCAGTAATCAATAATTCAAAAATAAAACTAAGGGTAACATAAGAAAATAACAAAGAGAAATGACTAATTCTAGGAATAATTTATTTTTTATAATATGTTTGTAAGATAAAAAAATCAAATTAAAATACAAAACCGAAGTAACTAGCCAAAATAAAATTACTTTGTGTTTATTAAAAAATTTACTTTTTCATTCATTTTTTGTGAATATTTCATCATAATCTCTAATATCGGTATCGTGAATATCACTATTTGTAAAAGTATGATGTTCTACATTATGTTTTTTTCTCCACCAAGATTCTGATAATCAAGTAAGTAAGTTCCCTGTAATCAAAGCAAAAAATCTATTAGTTTTTCTGCTTTTGAAATACTGATTATGAATCAAATCATGAGAAGTAAATCCCAATTCAACAGTCAAAACAAAATAATAAATAATTATAAAAATAATATTAATATTTCAAATCAAAAATAATCATAAAAAATATAATAATACAAAAATTCAAATATTTATAATTCAATAAACTGGAGTTGATTTTAATAATCAAGAATTTACAACTATTTTTCTTAGTTCTACAAAATGTTGGTCATAAAGTTTTTTATCGTTCATCGATTTTTAATTAATTCATGTAAAATTAGCGCTTGTATCTACTTCAAATATTTTTTTATCAAGATTTAAAATATTAATTGTTGAAAAAAACATATTATCATAATCATAATTATTATAATTTTTGAAACCTTGCATCGCTAAGTCATCAGTCAAAATATAATCAGATTTATCCAAAATATCAAAAAATTCATCTCTAATATTATTAGTCAAAAACATATGACCAATCATAACTCAAGTATTTTCTCAATTATCAAAAAAGTATTTAAATAATTCCATATTTTTTTCTAGATAATTTTCAAAAGAATTATCATAAACTAATATATTTTCATGAGTGTCAACATCTCCAGCTCAATGACCAGGAAAATGTTTTACGTAAATACTGACTCAAGTAATTTTTGAAGCAAAATTGAAAGCATCAATTAATTTTTTGTATTCTCATGGGTCATTAGAAAAACTTCTATCAAGACCAGTAATTACAGGATTTCAATCATCCAAATCAAGAACCAATCAGTGAGTGTTAATTCAAGCTTCTTTAAGATTTTGTAGTTTTATAAAAGCAACAATATCTAAAAAATTTTGTTTATTATTATTAGATATTTTTTTGTAAGTGATATTTATTTCTTTCATAGAAGGAAAATAAACATCACTAAACAACTCTTGTAATAATCCTTTTTCTGAATTATTTAACGAATCATATTTTATATTTTGATTATTGAAATAATCACTTGGTTCTTTTACAGAAAATTCTTTATATCTATTAATCAAACCTCATTCTTGATCTATAAAAATATATAATTCATCATTTATTTCATTTATTTTAGAAATGGTATTTTGCAAAATACCAAAATCTATATTTTCTTTATTTCTAAAAATAAAAACACTATTAGTATTTTGAATATTTTGGCTATTTTGAGAGATTAAATTATTATTATATTCTGAAGAATTTTCAAGTCTTAAAATTAAATTAGAATTATTATTTTTAGAGTTTAATTCTTCTAAATAATTAGATAAAGAATTTTCAATCATATTAACTGTTTTAAAATTCTTTCAAGTATTGCCTATTTTTATTTTAATTATTTCAATTTTATCAAGAAAATTATTTAATTTATTTTTTTGATAAGAAATATTTTTACTAGAAATACTTTCAAAATAATTATTCATTATATTGTTTATTTCACTTTGAGTGTATCAAGTGGCAGTATTTATTGTAAAAAATAAAAATGTTATAACTAATATTACTTTTTTCACATTAAGAATTTTTATAAAAATAATCTAAATCTATCACTTCAACTCATAATTCTTTTGCTTTTTTTAGTTTTGAACCAGCTTTTTCTCAAGCAAGTAAAAAATCTGTTTTTTTTGTAACAGCTGAGACAAATTCTCAACCTAAATTTTCTAGTTTTTCTATCAAAAAATCTCTAGAGATTTTTTGTCAATTGGTCTCAAAACTACCAGTTATACAAACTTTTTTGTTAGCAAAAATATTATTTGTATCAATATTTTTGTTTTCAAAATATTTTATATTAAGGATTTCAACTAATTGACTCAAAATTATTTTATGTTTTTCGTCATTAAAATAATTATAAATATTTTTGGCTAATTCTGGTCAAATATCATTTAAGTTAATTAATTCTTCCTGAGAAATTCAAAAATCTATAATATCTTCTTTAGAATTAAAAAACCTAGAAATAATTTTGGCAGTTTTTTTACCAACTCAAGGAATTCCAATAGCTGCCAAAAATGTTGTAATGTCAACATTTTTGGCTTTTTCAACTCAATCTAATAAATTATTTACAGATTTTTCTTTGTATCAATCTAAATTTAAAATAATATCTTTTTTGTCTTTTATATTAAAAATATCTACCAAATTATTTATAATTCATAATTCCAAAAATAATTCTACTTGTCTTTCTCAAAAACCATCAATATTAAAACCTCATTTTCCGACTGAATAAGTGAGCATTTCTGAATTTTTTGCTGGACAATCATAATTATTTGGACAATAATATCTAACTTTATCTTCATCTTTTTTTAAAGTTGTTTTACAGCTTGGACAAAATTCTGGAGTATCTATTGTTGGCAGCTCTTCCCTAAAATATTTTTTTCATTCAAAAATTATTTTTTCTCAAGTATCAACTACTTGTGTGATTTTTGGGATAACTTCTCAAGCTCTTTTTATAAAAACATAATCTCAAAGTTTTACTCAGAGTTTTTCTATTTCTTCATAATTGTGAAGTGTTGCTCTTTTAACACTAACTCATCATATATTTACAGTTTCAAGATTTGCCACTGGAGTTACAGTCCCTGTTCTTCAAACTGAATGATCAACTGACAAAATTTGTGTTGTAAAAATTTCTGCTGGGAATTTGTAAGCAATAGCGTATCTTGGATGATGTGCTGTCCATCAAATATCTCACCAAAGAGAAATATTATTAGCTTTTATAACAAGTCAATCTATCTCAAAATCTATTTTTTCTTTTAAGTCTCAAAAATTTTTAATAGAATTAATAATTCATTCAATTCATTCAAATTTTTCAAAAAAACTAGATATTTCAAATCATAATTTTTCTAAATCTTTTATAACATCATAATATTTATAAACTTTTTCTCTGTTCATAAAATCATCAAAATTAGCAAGATCATAAGCAAAAAATTTTAGATTTCTTGATTTTGTGACTGTTGTATCTTTTGTTCTAACACTTCAACTAGCTGCATTTCTAGGGTTAGAAAATATTTTTGTATTATTTTGTTTGGCTTCCGAGTTCAATTTTTCAAAAGAACTTATTGGCATAACAACTTCTCCTCTAACTTCCAAGTGTTCTTTGTAATCAATTTTTTTTGGAATATTTTCTATGCAAAAAATATTTTGTGTAACATCTTCTCATTCAACTCAGTTTCACCTAGTTATTGCCTGAACCAATTTTCAATATTTATAAATTAATTCTATTCATAATCAGTCAAATTTGTATTCAAGACAATATTCTATTTTTTTTATTTCATCATTATCTAGATTTTTAAGAACTCTTTCGTCAAAATCTCTCAAGTCTTCTTCGTTATAAGTATTATCAAGACTAATCATCGGTCTAGAATGTTTTACTTTTTCAAAACTTGATTCTATAATTTCAGCTCAAACTTTTGAAGTTTGTTTTTGTTTTGATCAAAATTTATTTTCTAAATATTCTAATTTTTTGAATAATTCATCATATTCATTATCAGAAATAATTGGAGCTTCTTTATTATAATACAAATCACTATGATATTCTATAATTTTTTGTAAAACTTGTAAATCTTGCTTAGTTAAATTCTTTTTATCTATTTTTTGGTATCTTTTTGATAATTCTAGCACTTTATTTTTGTTAAAAAATAATAAAAAATAATTTATAAAAAACTCAAAAATGTTAATTTTTATACTTTTAAAGCTAAAATTAGGTATTTTTACATTTTTTACACAATCAGAACAATAATTTTATTTATGTATACAAAAATGAAACAAAACTGCCTATTTTGATTAATTATTTTTACCTCTTATGTATACTTTTTTTGTACAAAAACACAAGTTTTTTTATGAAAAAAGTATTATTTTTTATACTATACTATAACCTAAACAAAGGGAAAAAATCTATATTAAAAAAAGTTATTTCAAAAAAAAGTCATTTTTTTTTGGAGATATTACAAAAAAACTGTTATAATAGTTATGTAAGTTAGTTCAGACGAACTACATCTTACATTCCTTAAAATGTTAGTTTCTACTCTGTTAGAATGGTTTTCACAAGAATCCAGTGAAATACCTCAAAAAGATTTAGCCAGACTAAATCAACAAAAATAAAAACAAAAACGGATGATAGTTGTATTCATTTAAATATTAAAATTATTTAATGTTTGTATGAATACAACTATCACCAGAAAACAAAAAACAAAAACGAATTCAATTTCGAAAAACAAAAACAAAAGAACATGGTGAATAGTTCTATAAAAATTACCCAAACAGAGTTCAAACTAGTCGTGAAAACCGACAAGAAAAACAAGGATTAGTTTTTCGAATTTAATCTTTATTCCCCTAGACATTGAACAACACACTTTTTATTAGTCCAGGATGTGAATTTAGATAACAAACCGCTTAAGTAGTATTACCCAATACTCTTAAGCATTTTTTTTTGTCTAAATTTTAAAAATATATATTATAGAAATAATATAACTAATAAAATAAAATAATGATTAAAAATATTCTAGAACTAAAAAAATTTGAAACACTCTTACAAAAATCAAATAAAATATTACTTATAAACCATATAAAAATGGACCCCGATGCTTTTTGAAGTCTGTGAGCGTTGTATTTTGTATTGGAAAAATTATGAAAAGAAGTAAAGGCAATTAATGATGAAAAAACACCTTCTGATTTTTATTTTTTAACAAATGAAAAAATAATAGAACCAGAATTAGATTTAGAAAAATTTGATGCAGATTTAATAATTAGTCTTGATGCTTGATGAGAGTCACAATTATGAAAAACTTATGAAAACAACAAATCATATTTTGATAATAGAGATTTTATAGTAATAGATCATCACGCTACAAATAAATGATTTTGAAGTATAAATATCATAGAAACACACATGTCATCAACTTGTGAATTGATATTTGAAATACTAAAATATTTTTGATTGCTTAAATATATTAGTCCAAAAGAAGCAACTTTATTAACTGCATGAATCCACACAGACACAAACGTTTTTTACAACCAAAACACAACAAGTAATACACTAAGAGTTGCAGCAGAATTAATGGATTTATGAGCTGATTTTAGAGCTCCAATATTTAATTTTTTTCAAAAAACTAGCTTTGAAAAAATAAAACTTTTTTGAAAAATTTTTGAAAATTTAAAATATATTAATGGTAAAAAAATTATTTACACAAAAATAACTGATGATTTTTTTACTAAAACTAATACAAATATTGAAGATATTAGCTGAGTAATTAACAAATTAATAAATATTGAAAATTGTAGCGTAGCTTTTGTGATTTATTATACCTGAGAAGAAACAAAAGCTAGTTTTAGATCAAAAAAGTTTAATGTATGAAAATTTTGTGCTAGTTTTGAAAACTGATGAGGACATGATTTGGCAGCATGATTTAGAATAAAAAAAGATTTAGATGAGGTTGAAAAATTAATACTAAAAAAACTAAAAAAAGAAACTTTATAAAAGGTTTCTTTTTTTAGTTTAATGGTTGTATGTTGGTTCATAATTTTCACAAGCTGGAGTTCATGAAGAATTTTTTAATCAATTAGTAATTCAAGTTGTTTCACAACGAGTTAATTTAGTATAATCAGCTCAAGGTAAATTTTCTCAATTTAAACAATTAAAACAATTATCAGAAAAAACACTCGTAACCTCTTTTATTGCTTTTTCTCAATCATTAGAAGTAGCAATTATTTGTTCATCAATAACTTCCGTTAATTTTTTTCCTGCACTATTCATAAAAAATTAATTAAATTTTAATATAATTATTTGGATTATCGCATATTTTTAAAAAATGTCAATATAAAAATATATACTATTTCAAAATAAAAAATTTATTAAATAAAAAAAAGAAATTTTAATTTCTTTTTTTTATTTTTTTTGGTTTCAAAAACAAACTATAATAAAGTGTTGGTGTAACAAACAATGTCATAACTGATCATGCTAACAATCAAAAAACTATTGTAAAACCTAATCAAGCCCAAAACTCATCTTGTAATGCTAACGGTAAAACTCAGAATACAGTCGTAATTGTTGTAACAATAATTGGTTGAAGTCTTGATTTACAAGCTGAAATAACACTATGAATATCATCAATTCATTTATTTAAATTTCTATTTATTCTATCTATCAAAATAATAGCATTATTAACTACTACTCAAGTGAGAGCAATAAATCATATCATAAAAGTTATACTATATGGATTTCAAGTTATAAATAATCAAACATTAACTCAAATAATAGCTAATACTACAGAATATAAAACCATTAATGGTTGTAAAAAACTATTGAATTGAAAAACCAATATTCAAAATATTAAAAATAATGAAATGAATAATGAAACAACTACAGCTTCTATTAATTCGGCATTTTCTTGATTTTCTCATCAAGCTGAATAATTAATTCATTCTGGAAAATCATAATTATTTATGTATTCATCAATAGTTGGTTGAATATCAGTAGATAAATATCAAGTTTCTAAATCTGCTTCTACAGTAATATTTACATTTCAGTCTTCTCTAGTTATAGAAGTTATAGCACTTGTAAATTCATAATCTGCAAAATCTCAAACTCTTATTTTTCAAATACTTGTGTTTATAGTAAGATTAGCAATTTCATCTGGACTAATTTCTTCATCAAATTGTTTTATTTTCAAAAATATATCATTATCTTCATATTGAGATTTTATACTTCAAGCAGTAGTTCAGTTAGTATAAAGATATAATTCATTCAAAATATCATTTGGAGTAAGTCATACTTGAGCTAACCTTGATTCATTGAATTTAAAAATAAATTGCCCGGGAGATTCACTACTAGTTGTAGAAATATTTTTTAGTCAATCTATAGTTCTAAAATAATCTCTAACAACATTTGCTGTTTGTTTTAATTCATCAATCTTGTTAGCATTATTTGCTGTTAATTTAACTCAAATAGCTTTTCAAGATGGAGGTCAATTAGAAACAGTATTTATTGCTACACTAAGCCCTTCTTTCTCTAATTCACTTAATCTTCAAATAATTTGTTCTTCTACTTCAAAAACATTTCTAAGTCATAATTCTTCTCTTTCTAATTTTGAAAGTAATTCAATATTTACACTAATACTATTTCAAGAAATAGTTAAATTATATACTTTTAATTCCTCAATATCAGAAATAGAGTCATCTATAAAACCTAAATATTGTTCTAAAGAATCTTCAGTTGTTCATTCTTTTGTTTCAATAGTTGCTTGAATTACTCAATTATCAGAAGCAGGAAAAAAAGTAAATCAAATTTTAGGAGCTAAAAATACAAAAGTCAAAACAAGCATCAAAATAGGAGAAAGAATAATTATTCTTCTTATATAAGTTTTTGTTATAATTTTCTCTAGTGTTGAATAATATGAATTTCAAATTTTTTTTATAAACTTATCTCTTATTCAAACTCTACTATTTGTTTCAGCAACTTTTCAAACTCTTTCATAATCCAAAAATTCTCTTTGTTCTTCTGAAAAAGTTTCTTCATACTTTTCATCTGGAGAATATTTTTTTTGCTTACCTGCAAATTTTAAAAATAATGGAGAACTAATTGTAAGAGATAAAAATAATGCTGCTACTAGAGTGATAAAAACAGTTATTGGTATATAAGCTAAAAATTTTCACATAACTCAAGGCAAAAACATCAAAGGTAAAAATACTACCAAAGTTGTCATTGTTCAAGCAATAAGTGGTACTTTAAAATCATGAATAGCTAATAAAATTGCTGATTTTCTAGAATATCACATTTTCATTTTTTCTGAAGCTCATTCTATAATAACAATTACAGTATCAATTGCTATTCAAAGAGTAAGAACAAGAGAAAAATTTGTCAAAAAATTAAGAGTATATCCAAGAGAATATAAAACTATAAAAGTGATTAAAAAAGAAAGTGGAATTAATATAGATGCAATTAAAGATTCTTTTAATCAAACAAAAACTAATATAATTACAAAAACTAATATAAGAGTTTTTATTGCTGTTCATGATAAATTTCTATAGTCATCAATAATTATTTGTGATAAATCATTAACATAAAAAATTCCTAATCATTCCAAACTAGAATCGTTTTCTATAAATTCTTCTAATTTTTCTTTTGAAACTCATGAAACATCAAAAATATTTACTCATTCACTTTTATTAAAAAGAAGTGAAGTATAATTATAACCAGCTTGATCTTTAAATCATAACTTTTTTATTGAATCATCATTATATTCTTTTTGAATTGTAGAAATATCTCAAATAGTCACATTAGAGTTTTCTCACGATTTTATTACAATATTTCTTAATGCCTCTATATCTTGTAATTCTCAATCAAACCTAAAATCATAGTTCAAATCTCAAATAGTAAAATTACCAATAGGAGTATTTTTATTATAAGCTGAAATATAATTTGAAATTTGTCAGATTGTTAGATTGAGTGCTTCTAGTTTTTCCTTATCTAATAAAACTTTTATTCTATAATCATTTGCACTAGAAGATTGCCCAGTTGACATATTCAAACTTCAAATATCAATAGAAGAAAGTCAGTTTATTGTTCACTCGATGTTATTTTTAATATATTGACCTTTTTGAATAAGATCAAATCTAGAAAACTTATCAGAATCTCAATAAAGTAAAACTTCAAACATCAATTCATTACTTGTTGATAATTCAGTAACATTTGGATCTTCTGCATCTTCTGGAAAATTAAGAGAATCTACTCAGTCTTTTATATCAGTCAAAACATCTCTAACATTTGCAGAGTTTCTCAATTCTACTGTAACACTAGAAACTCAAACTCAAGATGTTGAAGTTATTTTATTAATTCATTCAATATCTTTTATTTCTTTTTCTATTTTTTCAGTAATAAGTGAATCCATATCTCATGGATTCACTCAAGGGTAAATAGTATTTATTCAAATAATTCAAAATTTTATATCAGGACTTGACTCTTTTGGAATACTTATCATAGAAAAGATTCAAGCTACTAATACTAAGAAAATGAATAAATATGAAACTCTATATCTTTTAACCCAAAATCAAAAAAATCATTTTTCTAAATCTTTTTTTGCGTTTTGTATATTTATATTCATTTATATTATTACTTAACTTTTAAAATAAAATCTTCTTCATTATAATTATCTACATAATTTAAGATAATTTGAGTTTCAATATCTACTTGATCATTTATTTCAATAAGATTTCAATAGTTTTTTCAAACATTTACATCCATTTGGTTTATAGCACCACTTTGATAATAATTAATAGTTCACACTCAAGAATTATTTATTCTAATAGTATTTACTGGTAATAATTTATTTTCTATTTGAATTGGTACCTGCAAATCAATAATATTTCAAATCAAGTTGGCTTGTGAAGGTAAATCCACTTTTGCTTGATATTTTAAGTTTTCATCAGCGGTAGAAGAAATTGAATAAATATTTCATGTAAAAGTTTCATTATCAGTTACATAATAAACTTCTTTTCAATCATAAATATATTTTAATTCTTCTTTTGTAAAAGAAATATTTATGACGCTAGAAGCTTCATTTAATATTTCAAATGTTGGAGTTCAACTACTTACTTGTTCTCACAAATCAACTAAAACATTAGAAATAGTTCAAGATATCGGCGAAGTTATTCTAAGTTTTCAAGCTTCACTTAATGCTTGAGTATAATTAATTCTAGCATCTTCTACTCTTATTTCTGCATCTTTAATATTGTTTTGAGCGTCTTTCAATCATAATTCTAAATTTTGTAAAGTTAATTCTTTATTTCTAATTGATTCTTCCAAAGTAGCTTCTGAAGATTCTACATCTAAATCCAGTCATTTTAGAAAAATTTCCCTATCTCTTTTTAAGTTTTCAATTTGTTTTTGTAATGATTGTTCAGAATTTTTATAACTATCTAAAAAATTATTTACTCTATTATCTAAACTAATTAATTGAGCTTTATTATTGTTATAAGTAGCTCTATAACCTCAAATAGTTGATTTAAATCAATCAATTCTGTCTTGACTCAAAATTCAATCACTAACAACAGAGTTAGAAATAGTTGTATCAAAACTTCTTAAAAAAGTTATTATTGATTCATAAGAATTTGTTAAATAATCAGTATATTCATTAAAATCTTTTGTGTTATTAAATGTAAGATTTTTTGAATCTATTTCTTCTTTTAAATCAAGCATTTCTCTAAATAAATTTTCAGTTTGAATTTTTTGAGAAGAATCCCTTGCTCATAAAAATCTTTCATAACTATCGTTTTTATTTCTGTTTTCTGGAGTTAATCAAAGAATTTGATCACTAAAATAATTAATATCATATAAATAATCTTGTAATACAACAAATTCCCTACTTATTGTTTTTTCAAAATTATTTATTTGTTCTTCATTAGATAAAACCAAATTTTCATATTCTATTTCTAATCTTTCAATAGAATTATCTATTTTATCTAATTCTACAGAAGAACTAGAATTTACATTATCTACATCAAGATTATTAAGATTTCTTCTAAGATCAGAAATCTGTTTTTCTAAAGTTATTTTTTTAGATTCAACATCAATTTTTGCTTTTTCATAATTATTTTTGGCAACTTCCAAAGAATTTTTTGCAGAACTCAAAGCATTATTAGCAGAAGAAATATTCAAGTTATAGTTTGCAACATTATCTTCAAGGATAGCTAACAATTGTCATTTTTGTACGTTGTCTCAAGCATTTACATAAATACTTCCTACTCTACCATTAGCGTTTGAATTTAGAGAAATATTTTGACTAGAAGATAATCTTCAAGTTTTTCTAAGTGTAGCTTCATTTGAAAATTCTCAAAAAGCCTTAGTTTCGATTAAAAATTCTTTTTTTTCTTGTACTTGTTCTTCTTGAATGTCATCAGTTCAACAAGAAGATAACAAAACAAGTGAAATAAGTACAATTAACAAATTTTTTTTGTTCATTTTATTTTTTAAAGTTATAAATTATTCAAT
Source organism: bacterium (assembly GCA_041642635.1). GTDB lineage: Bacteria > Patescibacteriota > Gracilibacteria > BD1-5 > UBA6164 > JAAZVM01. The sequence continues at coordinate 4,196 of JBEPWB010000021.1, read as the reverse complement.
AATTATTCAATTGTCTCTAGCTAACTCAAAAAGTTTGTTTAAGTCATCGTTTTTTACAATCGAAATATGTTTTTTTTCTAGTGAATACAATAAAGCAACTTGATCTCAAGTTTTTAGTCATATTTTATCCCTAATATCTTTTGGAATAACAATTTGTCACTTAGATCAAATAGTTGCTAATCATCCTAATTTTAGCTTTATATCACAATTTTTATCATTTTTCATATGTGGAAATTAGTTAGAAAAGTATGAAAAGTCACACCAAGTATATTAATATTTTAAAAATTGCAAAATTTTTTATTGCAAAAAATCAATGTAAAAGTATAATTAAAACTTGAATATTTAAATAATAAATAATAACAATTAAAATGAGCTGATCATGAAATCATACAATTAGAGAAAAAACTCAAGAAAAAACAAAAATACTTGATGAATTACTTATAGCTTGACTAAAATGAATTAATGAAGTTTGATTAGAATTCAATAAAGATAATTTTCATAAAATAAAAAATAAAATTTATTGAAAATATAAACTAGCAAAACCAATTGCAAGTATTGAATTAATAGAAAGATATAATGAATTAATTGCTACTTGAGAATTAGAAGAAAACTTATTATTCAAAAAAATTCTTAGAAAAAGATGAGTAAGAAGTCAATCTTGAGTAACTGTTATTTCACTTTTGACAAAATTTTGGTGATGTCCTGGAGAATGTGTTTATTGTCCTACTTTTGAATGATTACCAAAATCGTATATTCCAAATGAACCGGCTGTAATGAGAGCTGAACTGAACAAATTTGATCCGATAAAACAAATTCATAATAGATTAAGAGCCTTAGAAGTTACTGGTCACAAAATCGAAAAAAACGATATTAGAATTATTTGATGAACTTGGTCAGTTTACCCAAAACATTACCAAGAAGACTTTATTAAAGGTATTTATGATGCTTTTAATACTTATGATGAAATGAAATGATTTATCGAAAGCACTGACTTATCAACTGATAAATTTGCAAACTTCAAAATAAGAGAAACTTACAAAGCAAAAATTTCATCAAGTCTAGAGGAAGCAAAAAAACTAAACGAAACTTCTAGATGTAGAGTTATTTGAGTTGCAATAGAAACAAGACCAGATTGGATTGACGAAGAAGAAATAAAAAGACTTAGAAGTTATTGAGTAACAAGAGTAGAAATCTGATACCAAACTACTTATGATGAAATAAACGAGCTTAACAAAAGATGACACGGTAACGCTGAGAGTATCGCTGCAACAAAGTTATTAAAAGATGCTTGATTCAAAGTAGTTGCTCATATGATGCCAAATTTACTTGGATCAACTCCAGAAATGGACAAATCATCTCTAAAAAGAATTTTTGATGACCAAAAATTTAGACCAGATGAATTAAAAATTTATCCAATGGTTGTAACTGACAAATCAGAATTAACTCAAATCTGGAAAGATTGAGGATTTACAGCATATGATGATGATACTCTAATAGATTTAACTGCAGATCTAGAAGCTATGGTTCCTGAATATGTAAGACTTAACAGAACTTACAGAGATATTCCTGCAACTGAGATTCTCGAATGATCAAAACTAGCTAATCTAAGACAAATAGTAGAAAAAAAATTAGAATTAGAATGAATAAAAATGGTAGATGTTAGACACAGAGAAATAAAATTCTGAAAAAATGATCCAAAAGACGCTGTTATAAATGATTATGCTTATGAAGCTTCTGATTGATATGAACATTTCTTAACTTTTGAAGACCCAAGCGATAGAACAATTTTTTCACTTTTAAGACTGAGATTACCAGGAGAAAACAAAAAAATTGTATCAGTTTTACCAGAATTAAAATGAGCTGCAATTATTAGAGAAATCCATACTTTTTGAGATCAATTAAGTATTTGAGAAAAATGAACGACTTTTGGTCAACATTTATGATTTTGAAAAAAACTTATTGCTAGATCTGAAGAATTAGCAGCAAAAGCTTGATACAAAAGAATGGCTGTAATTGCATGAGTTTGAGTTAGAGCATATTATGAAAAAAGATGATACTATGTAGAGTGAGAATATATGGTAAAAGATTTATAATTTAATTTTTTTGTAAAAAATGAAAAAGGTTGTTAGAACATTTTTAAGAAATGAAGAATGAAAATTTTTGTTAGTAAGACATAAAAAAAAGGATTATTGGTCTTTGCCTGGATGACATATTGAATGAAACGAAGATATTTATAAAGCTATAAAAAGAGAAGTAAAAGAAGAATTAAATTTAAAAATAAGAATTCTTTGAACTAAAATCTGACTAGATTTTGAAAATGTAAAAGAATTGGCAAGTCCAATTTGTGTCTATAAAATCGAGTTTGAAAATTGTAAATGAAAACAAATAAAAAAACTTGAATATATATTTTTATCAGAAATAAAATCTGGAGAAATAAAAATTCAAGAAGAAGAAATAGATGAGTATAATTTTTTTACTGTTGATGAAATTTTGACATCAGTAAATACTTTCAAACAAGTAAAACAAATACTAAAAAGTATTGCATAAAAAAAACTAAAAACCTTTAAAGGTTTTTAGTTTTTTTGTTTTATATTCAGTGATAAATATACAAATATATTTAGTATAAAAAATAATATTAATAATATTCAAACTCAATAAATATAATAATTAAGAGAAATTCCAAAATAAGAGTTAAATGAAAAAATAAGAAAAAGTGCCAAGCTTCAAAATACAAAACTAAATAAAAATCAGATACTTATTAAATAAATGTATTCTAATTTTAAAGATTTTTTCAGTTTTGAAAAATCTCATCACAAAATATTGAGTGTAAATATTTTTGATTCTTTAAATTTTTTTAGGAATAATACTGAAACCAAAAAACTTATAATTGAAAAAACAAAAATATAAAACAAAGCAAAATATACGACTCTTAATATTTGGTTTCAAATATTAATTACAATATCAATTATTTCTTTTGTATCAATAAAGCTAAGATTTGAATCAGTTTCTCTAGCTAAAATCGATTCTAAATTTTCTGGTTTTTCTGATTGTCTATATGATAAAATATAACTTTTAGGATAATCTTCAAAATCAGATGGGTCTAATTGAAAAAAGAAAAAAGGATTTGTTCAAGATCTAACCGCTTCCCTAAAATTGACTACTTCAAGAGTTTGAGTTAATCAAGCAACATCAAATTCTATAATATCTCAAATTGATAAATCAAGTCTTCAAGCAAATTCAGCATCAACTGAAACTTCTCACGCAGATAATTCATCTCATCTAATTATTGGCACATCCAATTGATTAGTAGTTGAGAAAAATTCACGAGAAAAATCACGACTAACATCTTCAACTCAAAGATAACTTTCAAGACTTTGTCAATTTATTGAGTTAATTCTCAAATTAACTATTTCATAGATTTCATCATCATCTAGATATTGTTCAATAACCGGCAAATCCTGACTCGTAGCGTTCAAAACAAACATATCGTTACTGTCTTGTGTGATACTAGTCAAATAATTAATAAAACTACCAGAAAAAACAAAAAATACAAAAATACTAATAAACGAAATAATACTAGAAAAAATTATCAAAAATGAAACATTTCAAGGCTTTATTGTAGAACGAATAGCATCAAAAATATAAAAATTTTTTACTTTTGAAAAAATATTTTTGAAGAAAGTTTTTAAAACAAAATTAATAATTAAGTAAAAAATAACTATTAATAAAATTATTATAAATGAATAAATTACACTAAAAAATAATCCGATTCAAGAAATAAAATTTATCAAGAAAAATCAAGCAAAAAGTAGAAAAGTATAAATAAAATAATCTAGTTTTTTAAAATTAGAAAAATCAGAATTATCATTTAATAATCAATTAATTGAACTTTTTTGTATTTTATAAAAAGGCGAATAAATTCCTATAACAAGTAATACAAGAGTTATGAGAAATCAATTTGTAATAGAAATATAATAAACTCAAAGAAAACTAAAAGTATTTTGAAGAAAGAATAGAACTATATAATTTAAAATAATTGATGTTACAAATGCAACAAAAAATACCAAAAATAACGAAACAAAAGTATAAAAAAATATACGTCTTTTTGTAAATCAAAAAATATTTAACAATCAAAAATTTGATTTATTTTTCTTGAAAAAACTTTCTAATGATAAAATAACAATAAAAAATGTAAG
>JBEPWB010000020.1:0-16878 GCA_041642635.1 bacterium | reverse complement strand
TTGAACTTGAATAAGGACGAACGTCAAAATTATGGACTTGTAGCACAAGAACTCGAAGCAATATGTCCTTCCCTTGTACATCCGATTTACAACGGAAAATACAAGGCTATTGATTACCCTCAAATTATTAATATAAACAGCAGGGGTATTCAGGAAGTCGATAGCAAGGTGCAAGTGTTAGAGAGGATAGTACAGGAATTGAAACAAGAAATAGAAGGATTAAAGAATAAATAAAGATATTATGGTAAAAACATATGATATTCCGGCTTGGTTAAGTCCTACGGATGTTAAAAATAATGCGGATTTTCCGCCACAGACTAATATAACAGCCAATACTAGTACTGTGGATGTTTATGATATTAAGATATCAGATTTTAGAGATTTTGCAGGGGTTTCAACAAGTGCGTTAAGTGAAGTATGGAATAATGCATTAGCAGATATAGAAACAGTTTCTATAGATAATCCGAATCCTATGTGGAGTTATTTTTGGCCGGCGCCTCGTAAATCTACTACTGCTACAAATGTATTTGGACATCATTACGAACTAGAAACAGATCTTTCAACTGTATATGGGTATGAATTAAGTTCTTTTTCTTTATACCGCAAGAATGCTCCACGTCCATATATTTCTAGTTTCGATAGTATTGCCGTACCTAATAATTCCACAGGGGATGTCACTATTAACTGTAAATATAGAATGGCAGACTGGAATCCAGTAGGAACTAGAATTAGATCACTTGCTTTATTTGTATACTCAACTATTAATAATGGTGCAGATTATGAAAATTATGATGTAGATCATATGGGAAATTCTCGAATAATTTTAACAAATATTGATAACGATGTATTACTAAATGTTACTTTTACATATGCAGAGCTTAGAGACACTTATTACAAAGTTAAAATTGTAGGGCTTGGTTCAAATGGTTATTTTGATATGCCAGATGGATCTTCTGGAGGAGCAGAATTTACTTGTCTTGTACAGCCTGACAGTAACTATACTCCTCCTTCTCCAGATCCAGAGCCTACATGGGCTTATGTTGATTCTGCTAATATCTCTATTAGTCTGGGTACTGCAAATAATACTTTAGATAAATTTGATAGTATAGAATATAGCGATATAGAAGTTAGATATGACACTTCAGGAAATGGATTTGGTACACAGTTAAAATTTTCAGGATTAAGACCTGTAGAAAATAATATATTAGTAAGAGATGAATACCCATTTACATTTAATTTAGATATTTCTTCTACAGACAGTTCACGTGTTAATTTTAATCAATATACTTATGATTCTTATACTGAACTATGGACAATAAATTGGACTGATACTTCTATATCAGTAAACAGTTCTGCTGATAATGTATTTTTAACTTTGGAATTAGCATCTTAAAATTATATAATATGAAACCAAGACAAATTGACAAGCCTAAAAAAGATATTGAATCTGGAGGAGGTACTCTTTCGGATAGAAATATTACAAAGAAAAGAAACTATACTCCTTATATTATTGGAGGAGTAATTGCTTTTGCAATTTTGCTGATAGCAATGATTATATTTTAAATTATGCTTCTCTTTGATTAGGGAAGCTTTAAAACTTTTAAACATGAATGAATCAAATTATACACATATAGCAATTTCTGTAGAACTTTTTCAGAAATTATTTAATCTTATTTCATCATTGCCTTATAATCAAATAGCTGGAATTATAAAAGAAATTGAATCTGGCGTACAAGGAATTACTTTAGAAAGTAAAGAAAACTCTGATACAGAAATCAAAGAATCTAAAGAAACTTATAAATCTTAATATTAAGAACTTTTTAAAGTTATGGCCGAAATTCAAAAAGAGAGGTTGACAGATGAGTTAGAAGAACTTAAAAATGAGAATTTAGAATTAAAACTCTCAGCAGTTAGGAAAGATGTCGCCTCTTTAAAAACAGATCTTCATCAACATTTAGATAGAATATTAGAACAAACTTCTAAAACTAATGGTAGTGTAGCAAAATCTTTAGAACGAATTCATATTATAGAAAAACAAGATAATAAAACTAAGATAGATAAACTTTTATTGGAATTTAAAGAGTATAAAGAAAAGACAAAATTTTGGACTGTATTATCTGAAAATAGATGGATTTTATTTATTATTTTCTTTCTTACGTATACATTATCAATTTATGAAGTAAGAGAATCTTTATTTTTATTATTAAAATTAAGATAGATGAGAAAAATATCAGAACATATTTCTTGGAGAGAAGCTGTAAATAGCAGAACTGCTAAAAAATATGGTATAGAAAATATTTTTACTCAAGCCCAACTTATTAGAATGATGGAGTTGGCTGAGAAAGTATTTGAACCTGTTAGAGAATATTATGGAGTTCCTATTTATATATCTTCTTTCTTTAGATCTGAAGAACTTAATGAGAAGATAGGAGGAAGCAATACCAGTCAACACATGGCTAATAATGGTGCAGCTATTGATTTAGATGCAGATGTTTATGATAAAATAACTAATTTGGATATCTTTAATTATATTCTTAATAATCTAGAATATGATCAGTTAATAGCTGAAGCTGTCGACAGTAAAGGTGTAGGTTGGGTACATGTTAGTTATAATGAAGATAGTAATAGAAAACAACCTTTAATAATGTATATAAAAGATGGCAAACAAGTGTATGAATACTATACAAAAGAATTACTTAATTCTCTAATGTTTTAATTATGGAAACTAATTCTCATTATTATTCTAAAAGTAAAAGATTTGCAGTTGCTATATTTGTAGCAGGCGTATTAATATCTCTGTATGGAATATATAAAGGATTTCCTGAAGTAGCTGTAGCAGTAGGTCCCTCTTTTACAGGTTCCTCTATTCTTTTATATGCTAATAAACAGCATCAAGATCGTAAGAAATTAGAGGCACAATTAAATCATCCTAAAACAGAATAGATATGTTTGAAATGTTTAGAAGTATACAAAATATAATCTCTATTGTAGCAGTGCTTGGAATGCTAGGTGCTGGTATATGGGGACACAATAAAAAAGAAGAGGCAGAAAGATATTATAACAACTATCAGAAAGAGAAATCAGAATGGGTAGATGAGAAAGGTAGACTTGTTAGTGAGATAACAGAAACTGTAACTTCTAATCAAAGACTTAAAGCTGTACACAAAAGAGATTCTGTTAATTTATCAGAAGCAGATAAACAACTCAAACAAGCAGCAAAGAATATAGAGGAATTAGGCTTAAGATTAAAGGACGTAAAAACGTACTATGAGGGCAAAATAGGGGTGTTTAACGACAGTCTGGTATCCGTACTTGAAAAGAATGATAAAGGTGAAATAACAGGCTTAAAACCAATAAAAACGGAACATTTAGAGATAGATTTCGTAGTAGAATCTAACGATACTATCCTAATTACTCATAAATATAATACCGACATTGTTATAGTAGCAAATAGAAAACCTACTATGTACACTAAGAACGGTAATAAAAGATTTTTTATATTTAGAAAAATTTGGCCTCGATGGAAATATTGGCATACTGCTAGGGTTGAAGATCCTAATGCTAGTATAAATATAGAGGTAGTATTTAATTTTGATTAAAATTGTAGTTATGGAATTAACAGGATTTAGCATTAAAAAAAATATAAATACTGTTATAGGTATAAATAAAAGATTAGAACCTGCTGTAAATATACAAGGGGATGTATATATACAAGATCAAACTTCTAATATTATCGATTATTATATTCCTATCTCTAAAGAAGTATTGGAATTGGCAGTTGTTACAACAATAGACAGTTATACTATAGAATTAGTAGATGCTACAAATGTTATAGTAGGAGATTATATTATTATAAAAAAAGGAACACGTGCATACCAAGCAGGGGTACTTTCTATAAATGGAAATGTTTTAACAATGGATACTCCTGTGGATTTTAATTTTGATATTGATGCGATAGTAGAATCTAGAATAATTAATCTGGCTGTTGACGGAAGTATTAATAGGGTATTGGCAGAATTTATACCTCCTCCGAATGCTGTTGTAGATATAAACGTGCTTACTTTATGTATTACTGATAGTACTGATATGGACGATAGTAGATTTGGAGGTATTCCAGCTTTAACTAGAGGTATTGTAGTTAGAAAAGCAAGAAATGCTAGTGGTTATATATCTATATTTAACGCTAAAACAAACGGTGATTTGTCTCACAGAATGGTATTAGAATATTCAGATAAAGCTCCTTCAGGCTTCTTTGGTTTGAGAGCATCTAAATATATAAATGGGCAAGAAGGAAATGGAGTCAGTATAAGATTAGACGGCAATTTAGATGAAAGATTACAAATAATTATACAAGATGATCTTACTGGTCTCGACTCTTTTAAGATGACTGTTAGAGGACATATTGTTGAAAACTAAAAATCATGAAATTTACGACTTTAAATACTATTATAAATGATGTATTATCTATAGCTAGAGGAGCTATAGTTTCTCAAAGCGAACCTATATCTAGAAAACAGATAGAAGATTGGATACATCAATATAGATCACTGTTCTTAAGAAGAGAGCTGGACGAATTAAAAATTCCAAATCCAGACTATATACAAGATATTCCATTTATAGAATTAGAGGAAATTCCTGTAGAGGGAGATACTTTAGATCCTACTTATATTGGATATACTCTATCTGGTAATACTGTTAAACGCAGTAAACTAGAAATACCTAAGACTATCAATCTAAGTTTGAAACAAGGATTCACATTTATAGGAACACCTGAGGGAATTGAAATTCAATATATACCTGAACAGAGATCTCAGTGGCAATCTTATAAGAAATATACTCCTACAAGTCCTCTAGTTTATTTGAAAAACAATAAGTTATATGTGATCAATGGTGATAGTATTACACATTTACATATAAGAGGTATATTTGAAATACCTACTGAAGTAAGTAGATTTGTTAATCCTGCAACTTCTATTCCTTATCATAATATAGATAGTCCTTATCCTATTCCTAATAACCTAATACCCACAATAAAAGATCAAATACTTAATAAAGAATTAAGAATAGAGATATCTGCTCCGAGTGATACTAAAAATGACAGTAGTCATGGGCTATCTCAGAACGTTGAAAAATAATTACAATGTTTTTTGGAAGAGGAAAAAATAAAGCAATTAATCCTTACACGTTAAAGGATATATATAAAGATTATATTAAGGACAAAGAGGAAAACTCTCCTTACAATATAGACTACAGTACCTTTGTCTCTTTATGTTCTGAATTCTACAAAGGAATTTCTGAACATATATTAGATGGGGGTATTTATTTTATGCCTTATAGGATGGGAAATATTAGTGTCATAAAGAAAAAACCTAAGAAGATGGATAAATTTTCTTTATCTCCAGATTGGGAAAATACTTTAAAGCATAATAAATTAGTATTACATGTTAATGACCATAGCGATTATTATAAATTTAGATTTCAATGGTCTAAAACAGATTGCTATGTAAAAAATAAAAGTAAGTACAGATTAGTGTTTACTAGAGATAATAAAAGAGAATTAGCCCGAAGAGTCAAGTCAGGGAATTATGAATACTTTGAATTGTAAATATGATATATAATTTAATAAGCGTTAAACGCGTAATAGCAAAAGTCTTTACTGACTTAGACCTAACTGAAGATACTCATCGTATTGAGGACTTTATAGAATGGGCAGGAGAAGCATTTGAGAAGATAGGAGCTTTCCCTATTCTTGAAAAAGTAATAGCAGGTAAAGGCGGAGAACCTTTAATTCCTATTCTTAACTATCAAGCTGCTCTTCCACAAGGACTGCATAGTATTACACAGTTGGCATATTCTACTGATACTGATGGTCCTTTCCATGCTATGAGAACTTCTTCTGGAAGTTTTGATTATACTAAAGGTCGTACTATAGAAGATCCAGCTAATCCTGGAACTTATATTACAGAAGAAGAGAAAGACTATACATACTCTTATGAGTATGATTTAGTATATACTTTAGTTCCAGGCTATGTAAGAACCAATGTGAAAGAAGGTTATATATTACTCTCCTATACTCGTATACCTCTAGATGAAGAAGGTTATCCTATGATACCTGAAAATATTAGTTTTCAAGAAGCTGTTTATTGGTATATTACAATGAAATTAATGTATCCTAAATGGGCACAAGGAAGAGTAAGAGATATGGTGTATTTCGATGCTAGGAGTTCTTGGAACTTCTATAGAAAGCAAGCTTATGGAGAAGCTATGATGCCTAATGCAGATAATTTAGAATCTATAAAAAATGCTTGGCTTAAGATAGTACCTCAAATGCATGAACATTCAAATTTCTTTTCTACAGTAGGACAAGAGCAAGTAATCTACAATCATAACTAATATGAAAGAAGCAATTAAAACCTTTATAAAAGGAATGAATACAGATCTTGATAACAGCATGTTAGGACAAGGAATGTATAGATATGCCAAAAATCTAAGATTAGGGAATTATGATGCTTCTTCTACTAACAATATCGGAGCATTAGAAAATGTTATAGGTAATACTGTAATAACAGCTAATCCTTTATTTGAAGGTACTATATTAGGACAAACTAATATAAGAGATTACATAGTTTTATTTGTTAAACATTCTACCTACGATGCTATATATTCTTTAAAACTTGACAGTGAAGGTACTGCTATTTCTGAATTTAACACTGTATATACAGATCAAACTTCTACTGCTAAACTTAATTTTGCATTAGACAGTGAAATAACTTCTATTGGTAGACAAGAAACTGAAAATATTTTAAAAGTATATTGGGCAGATGGTATAAACTCTATTAGGTATATTGATATTATAAAGAATAATACAGGTACTGAAGTATCTTCTTTAGAAATAGTTCCTCCTTATATAATGGGACATCCTTATGCCGCTAAAGTAATAGATGGAGGAAATTATAAATCTGGAGTATTACAATATTCTTATCAGTTATACAATAAAAATGGGACTTCTACTACTTTTAGTCCTATATCTAATCTTATTAAACTTTCTGCTATTTCAGAAATAGAAGAAGGAGGAAGTGAAAGAGGTGAAGATACTGATAAATCTGTAGAAGTAAATTTGAATTATGAATTTCACGATACTAGATTTGAACGTATTAGGATAATTGCAGTATACTATACCGATATTGCTAGTATACCTCATATTAGAGTTATAAGAGAAATGCCTAATACTTCAAATATCACAATAATTGATACTGGCAACTACATTCATGAATTAACTCTAGAAGAATATACTTCTTTTGCTGAAACAGATTATATACCTAAATCATTAGAATCTAAAAATAATCATTTATTTGCTTCTAATATACTAGAGAAAGATTTTGATAATGAAGTGTTAGATACTTGGGATGCTAGAGCTTATAGATTTTCATCTAAAGAACAAATTGTTACGTATGAAAATTATATATCAGGATCTGAAAGTATTCCAACTGAGGAAACTATCACTTTAGATGATTTAATTATAGTTACAGATACTGAAGTTGTATTTACAGAGCATGTTGTTTTTAGAACTGCTCCTATAACTGATATAACTCCTGAAAGTACTTGGGAAGATTTCTGGTTTTATCGTAGTGGGACAGCTAATTCAGATCCTTTTATATATATAGTAGTACCTGCAGATTTTTCTGTTCAAACTACGGCCTTTATTACTGATCCAGCTCCGATTAGAACTGAGTATATTCAAAATATTTACAATTATAATTTTACTACTGAGCTCCTTTCTTTTTCGGGAAGAGAAATAAAAGGATATAAAGAGATATCAGTGGATTCTGATTTTTATTATCCTCCTGATCCAGATAATACTACTTCTTACAGTAGAGTTGCTCGATTATTAAATGTTAACGAATTTCCTAAGTATATATCTATAGTAGATATGGATGAAGATCCTCTTCATTGGAATGTCCCTATTAGACATGACGCTATAAATTCTTATAATAAACTAGATCCCTCTACAAACGAACAATATAAATTTCAATATAATGGATCTATTTTAGGAGGAGAAGGCCCAAATATTAGATATTGGTTTGAAACTGTAGCTGACTTTGGGGGAGGTATAGAAAATAATCATCAAGAACCTACTAAGATAGGAATACGAAAACAGGAAGGATTATATCATAATATAGCTTGTCAGCCTTCTGAAGTATATAGAGTTGCAATAGGATTTTATAATAATAAAGGACAAGTAAGTTTTGTAAAATGGATAGGAGATATAAAAACTCCTGAATTCTTATCAAATATTTTAAACACTCCTATGACTCCTTCTGACACTACTAGAGGATTCTCAGCAGTTAATGGAGCAAATACTTCAGAATTACGTTCTTATGGATTAGAAATACATTTTAAATTAAATAATTTTCCTAAAGATGATACTATTCAAGGATGGCAGATATTTAGAGTAGAAAGAAAAGAGAGTGATAGATCTGTTTTGTATTCTGGAATAATATCTCCAGTAGCTTATAATACTGCAGCACAAACATCTTTTGGAGGAGGTAATGTGTATAGACCTCATTCTAAAATGCTCTCAGGAAATGAATATTATCCTATGTTACCTCTAGATGCTACAGTATCTAGTACTCATTATAGAGGTTTTATTGTTGGAAGTGAAGAAGATAAAATAGTAGAATTTATATCTCCAGAAATAAATTTTTTCAAACCTGAAGTAGAGATATCTAATTTAAAATTACGTCTAGATAAAATAATACATAGAACTAATTCTTATTATAAAGATACTAATATAGGAAATACTTCTGTATCATTTACTAAATTTGGAAATAGTGAAATGCTTCATACTGATTACACACTTCCTACTACTATTTCTCAAATTTATTACAATATAGATGAATATAAATATGTAACACCTGTTCATGAAAATTCTACCAGGGCTATAACTATAAATAGTAATAGGTATATTAATCAGATATATTTTACTGATGACGGTGAAGATAATTTTGGAGGTAGAGGTTCTGGAATAATACTTGGACTATCAGAAGGTGTTTATGAAAAGTTGAGACTTAATACTGTAGGCTATGATACTCTTACTGAACACTATGCTTATGGAAGTTTAGTACGAGATGTATTTTATTCTAGGTATGGAGGATCTTCTTATTATGATAGATTGAATAATGAGTATATTCCATTTTCTATTTATGAAAGTATAAAAAAGGATTCAACTTATTCTAAATTTGGGGATATTTATATAACAATGTTTCAATTCATTAGAGGACTTTGGTGGGATACTGTATCAGATGGAATGCAGTCAATGCAAGAATCAATAGCATTCCCAGTAGAATCTTCTATAGATCTTAGATATAGATTAGATAATTTACAAAAATATATGAATGACGGATCTTCTTGGGTAGTAGATGGTTTGATTTTACAGACTATGACTCCGCAAGAGACTGTAGAAAAAGGAATTGAATTACAACCTGAAACTTACGATCCTGAAATAGGAGATCTATACAGATATAATTCTGTATATTCAGTAGGTCCTAGAGTTAAGAAATATTTCCCTAAGCCTTTTGATTTTGATATTGAAGCTAGAAATGATGTTAAAGTAATAGTCTCTGAAAAAAAGATTAATGGAGAATATGAGGATAGTTGGACTATTTTTAAACCTGCTAATTTTATAGAGGTAGATACTGCTTATGGTTCTGTCAACGCTTTAAGATCATTTAGAGATAAGTTATGGTTTTGGCAAGACAAGGCTTTTGGAGTATTAGCTGTTAATGAAAGATCCTTAATACAAGACAATAATCCAGGTCAACTTTCCTTAGGTACTGGAGGAGTATTACAAAGATATGATTATCTCACTACAAGTATTGGATGTAAATCTAATGACAGTGTAGGAGTTTCAGATGCAGCTATTTACTGGTATGATAAAATAAATCATCAATTATTAGAATATTCTGAGAGACTTACGTACTTAGATATAGAAAAAGGTATAAGATCTTATCTTCTAGATAAACTTCCATCTGATAAAGTAATAGTAGAAGTAGACAGTAAAAACAGAGAAGTTATTTTCGCATTCCCTAACAGTAATGTATTTGTATATAATCAAGCTAATAAAGTTTTTACTTCTGAATACTCTTATATACCTTATAAAATATTTAAAGACTTCAATGAAAATTTAATAACTATTCCCAACAATAATAAATATTCATTATATGTACATATGGATGGAAATAGGGGAGAATTTTATGGGGTTAAAGACAACTCAGAAATAACTGTATTAGTTAATGAGGATTATAGTGCAACTAAAGTATTCGATAATATTGAATTTTCTTCTAGAGTTTTACAAAACAGTGTAGATATATTTGATGATACTTTCGATAATTTAAAAGCATACAACAGTTATCAAAATACTGGAGAATATGACTTAATTAAAGATGGAGTATATTCAACTACAGTACTTCCTTTAACTAGAAGAGAACGTATGTGGAATACTTTCATGCCTAGAAATGCTGTAAGTATCGATGTATCTTCTAATCCTGATATACAAAGTGTATTATCAATAGATAAAAATAGACAATTTAAAGAGAGAATGAGAGATAACTATTTGATACTGAATATGAAATATAATAATATTTCTGGTAACAAATTCTATATTCCTTACGTAAAAATTTATTATAGATATTCAATTAGATAATCATGGCAAAAACAGACATTAAAATAAAAGAATCAAAAAAAGGTACATTCACAAGAGCTGCCAAAAAACGTGGAATGGGAGTTCAGGAATTTGCTAAAAAAGTGATGGCTAATAAAGATAGGTATTCTGATGCCATGGTTAAGAAAGCTAATTTCGCTCGTAATGCAACTAAATGGGAACATCAAGAAGGAGGAGAGATAGGACAGAATCCTTACATTCCTTTTGCAGCAGTTGCTAATAATGAGATTCCTAATTACAGTTTAGGGGGATGGTTTAAAGAAAAAGTAAAAGATGTAGGAGAATTTACAGGACTTGGTAAAGTAGCAGATTTTGCAGGAGATATTGTAGGATCTGATATAAGAGGAGCTGTAAAAGATGTTACAGGGTTTGCTGCAGATGTGGGGGGAGACTACCTTACATATTCAGCAGATAACTTTTTAGGATTAGCTGGAGCCGGAGATGTAATTGATAAAGAAGCCTATGCAACTAAAGCAGGAGGTGCAATTAGCGATGTTACTTCTAAATATATTATGCCTGCTGTAGGAATGGGAATGGCTACAGCTCTTGGAGGTCCTATGGCAGGAGCTGCTTTAGGAGGTGTACAACAAGGAGTTAGCGGAGGTATCCAACAAGGTAAACAAAAAGAACAACAACAGTTAGCTTTAGCACAACAACAACAAGCAGCAGCAAGACAAGCTGCAGGACAACAGGCTATGGCAGGATATAACCAAGGACAAAAATATGCTCCTACGTTTCAAAGTGGAGGAGAAGTCAAAGGAAAAGAATTAGATGAAGTTACAGTTAAAGGTGACAGAGTTGTAAGAGATGCTTTCGATCCTAGATACCGAGCTTATACTGACAGTTTAAATCTGTATAATGAGGTTTATGATATGGCTAAGAAAGAGTCAGATATAGCTGCAAAAGGAAATACAGATCTATTAAGAAAATCTTTAGAAGAAACTGCTGAGGGATCTGGGGTTGAGTTCTGGATGGAAGAGAAAAAAGAACATCCTGATGATCCATTTTATGATAAACAGATAGCTAAAGCTAAAAAGGAACAAAAATATTATTCGGATAAAAAAAATATAGACAAAGAAGTAAAGGATAGACTAAAACATTATGAAACTGGGTTTGACGATAGAACAGGATATCAATTAAAACACGGTAAGAAAAAGAAAGGAGATGATTCTTTTACAGAGTTACTTAAACCTGAGGATGTTAAAGATTATGACAAATACTTAGAAGGATTTATTGGCTATAGAGAAGAAGAAATAGCTGAAGCATTAAAAGAAGGAAAACCTAGAGTATCAGTTAGCGGCATGGCTGCTACTCCTTTAGCCGCAGCAAAAACTGAATTGGAAAATGCAAAAAGACTTAGACAGTTAAATAAATCTGATATACGACCTACAGCATATGCAGGAGGTATAGAATCTTTATATCTTCCTACATATAAAAAGCCCACAACTCCATATACCCTTTATCAAGATCCTGAAATAAATCCAAGAGGATTACCACAACAAGATAATATAAATGTAGCTCCAGGAGATTTAAGGGAAATGAATAAACTTACTAGAGAAGATTTAGAAAATTCTAGAGTAGGGAAATATTCTGGAGGTAAATGGCAAAGTACCTCAGGAGTAAGACCTCCTGAAACATATAAAGGAAGGCCTTTACCTTCAGGAGAAGAAGGAAGACCTTTTGGAAGTTACTATTCAGTAGATCAAGGTAATGGACAGCCTACTACATTAACCCCAGAAGAGTATAATTTTATAAAAGAGTCTGGACAGATGTATAATCCCCAATTTGCTGGAGGAGGAAAAATTTCTAATAAAATATCTACTTTAGTTAAAGAAGGATATCCACAAGATCAAGCAGTCGCAATAGCATATGATATGAAAAGAAAAAACAAATTTCAATCTGGAGGAAAAAAAGGTGAAGATACTAATATTTTTTCTAGAGCTTATGATTCTATAGTAAATTTAAGAAGAGATGCTATAGACCCTAATGCTGAAAGACTTCGCAATGAGTATTTTAAATCTAAAGGAGTTAAAAGAAAAGATCAACTATCTCCAGAAGATCGTAATTATTTCTCAAGATATAATTTAGCTTTAAATCAGAATCATAAAAATCCTAAATTAAATAAAGCTACTCCTGAAACTTTAGATAGTATAATTCAAAATTCTCCTGACCCTCTTAGCGGAGGAGCTTTTGATAAAGTGTTTAAAGGAGGGGATTTTTTAGGAGAAGCTGGGAGTTTAAAAGATATATTGACACAAGATAAAGCTTATAAATATCAGCTTGGAGGAGAAATACAACAGCCTAATGCTGAACTTGAAGGAGGGGAATCTATAGAACTTCCTAATGGTGAAGGAGCTAATATAGAGGGTCCAAGTCATGCTCAAGGAGGTGTAGAAATGAATCTGCCTGAAGGCACTGAAATATATAGCGATGAATTAAAAGTGCCTAATACTAATAAGACATTTTCAAAAGCAAATAAAGAATTGCAAAAGAAAATGACTAAGTATGAAAAGATACTTGAAAATGACAGAGCTACTACTCTTGCTAGGAATACTGCTAAGAAGATGCTTTCTAAGCTAGAGCAAGAACAGGATCAATTATTCCAACAACAACAACAGTTGAATGGAGATAGCACTGGTGAAAGAGGAGGTCAGCAACAGATGCAACAACCTCAGATGCAACAGCAAATGCCTCAACAGCAGATGCAACAACCTATGGGACAACAACCTCAATTTCAAGAAGGGGGTCTCACAGGACTAAATCCTTTTGAAAATCCTCAATTAAATATAGATACTTCTACACTTGCCCCAACTGCTCAAAGAAGTACTGCTGGAATGAGTCAATATAGTCCAGGTATTTTAGCTAACTTAGGAGCTCAAGCAGGAGGAGCAGGAGGCATGCTAGGTACAGCTGCTACATTAGCGCCTGCATTATATAATATAGGTAGAGGTCTATTTGGAAAGACTGAAGAAATAAATCCAAGCGATTATTATAATCCTTATGAAGCTTCTGCTTTAAATACTATGCGTAACAGATCTGTTAATGTAGATCCTATGCTAGAAGCTAATAGAGCTGCAGAAAGAACTGGTAAATACAATTTAAGAAGTGGAGCTAGAACTAGGGGAGAATTACTTTCTGGTTACGCACCTTTATCTGCAGCAAGATCTAGAGCAGATATGGATGCATATAGTAGACAACAACAGCTTGAGAATCAATATGCAGGACAAACTGCTCAAATGGAAGCTCAACTTGGACAACAGAGAGCCTCCACACGATTTAAAGTAGACGATGTAAACGCTAGAGCTAGGGCTGCTCAACGTAACATGACTGGAACAGGGTTATCTCAACTTAGTCAGTATGCCCAATTAAGAACTCAAAGAAAAGGATTGCAAGAAGCTGATGCTGCTAGAGTAAATATGCTTAAAGAGATGTATCCACAATTCTGGGAGAGTTTAGTTCCTGAAAATATGAAACCTCAATAATAAAATATTATGCCAATATCAATGTACGATCAGCCAGCTCAAGCTCAATTTATGCAGACATATACTCCCATGCCTTTCCAGGAGATGATGCAAGCTGGACAAATGAAACAGCAACGTTGGGATGTCAACGAACAAATGACTCAACAGGCTTCTACACTATTAGGAGAGCTGCCTGCACTTAATCAAGTAATGACTGCTGAAGGTAAAGCTTTTGAAGTAGGTGATGCCAAATCTGTAGAAAAAAAAGCTGAAGAGTATTCTACTATGATTGGAGATTTGACTTCTTCTATAGAAGATAAATCATCACCTGAATATAAAAACAAATTAACTGAAATTGTTACCAGTCTAAGAAAAGACATGGGACAACGAGGTATTTTTGGACAGGCTGCAGGTAACGTAGAAAAATATAAACAGATAGAAGAACAGATAAGAGAAGCTGAGCTTGGAGGTAAAACTTACAGAGCTATAGCACTGTCTAAACAATTGGAAGATTTTGCAGGAAGATCTCAAGAAGGTATTACAGGTCTTGATGCACGTGCTAATATTCTACCAGATATAGATATTAATAAGAAATTAAATGAGACTATGTCTAAAATAGGTGACGCTATATTAGCTGATCCTGTACTAAGTAAAGAATTTGCAGGATCTATAG
Organism: bacterium; assembly: GCA_041642635.1. GTDB lineage: Bacteria > Patescibacteriota > Gracilibacteria > BD1-5 > UBA6164 > JAAZVM01. Next base: position 2,024 of record JBEPWB010000020.1, on the reverse strand, counting down.
GAGTTACAGGATATGCAGAAGGCATTTCAGGAGAAAGAGCTGCTGTAATAGCTCAGAGATTAATAACACAAGACCCTGAAATAATGGCAGATATTAATGCTCAGGTTATACAGCAGGGAGGAGGAGAAGAAGAAGTTGCTCAAGCTGTTAATAATATAGCTACTACTATGGGAGAAGTATATAGATCTGAAGATAAAACTTTTTCTCTTAGGAAAGATGATTTGTTTTTCAGAGGTCTAGATAAAAGTGATGCTTTACAAGATCAATTATTTGCAGCTAAAGTTAATCTTCCTTATCCTGCATCTCAAGGAGTAAGAAGTGCTGATGAATTGGATACTGTATTATCTGAATATGATACTAATATTACAGAAACAAGATTAACTGCAAGAGATAACTTATCTAGACTATATGATAATATTACTCCAGATGATGTTATTACTAATGAAGATGGTACTATAGGTATTAGAGAAGATGTTAAAATAGGAGTAGATATAGGAGCAGAATTGAACAGATATAATCAACAAATAGCTCAAACTAAACGTAATAAAAAACAAGCTTTAAGACTAAAACAAGATGCTTTAAAAGACTCTAAATTAACTCCAGAATATTTGGAATCTCCACAATTTAAAGAAAGTGTAAGTAAAGCTAGGCGTTTAGCTGAAAACGAATTTAATAGTATAGCAGTTAATCCTGCATCAGAAGATGCTATGCAAGAAGCCTACGGTTCTAGAAATACCAAAGAAAATTATATTGCTGAAAACTACGAAAAATTTATAGATGAAGTAGATCCTAGATATGCTGCATTTAATGACTATATACAAGCTGCAGGTAAAGGAGATAAAACACAACAAGTAAATGTAGTAAATACTCCTAAACCTGTAAACGAATACATGACTAAATATTTTGAAGGATTTACAAATTCCATGCCTTTAACATGGGCAGACACTCAAAAAGGAGCTGAGACATTAACTGCCAGTGAACGTCAAGGATTAGAGGATGACCCTTTATTTTTAGGATTCTTTTATGATCAAGAGACTGGTGATATAGGATCTTTATATAATGTGAAAGATTCTTCAGGAGATAATTACACAGTCAAATCTAATACGCCTGAAGGAGTTACTGCATATCTTCATGAAAATGGAATGTTTGATTATTTTGACAGTCTTATACAAAATAAATTATTTAATGAGTTAGACGGATTAGAAGGAGCTGAAGGTTACGGAGTAGGTACTTTGACATTACCTAGCGGTAAATTAGATGAAAAAAATCAAGCTATAGATCCTTTACAGTTAAATTACAGAGGACAAAGTCCTGTAGATAATCTATATAGAGTTGAAATAGAATCTGAAGATTCAGATGAACCTACAGTGTTGCCTTTTTCTTCTATACAGCAAATGGTTACATCATTGAATCAGATAGCTAAAAAATCTCATGAAAATGCTTTGAGAGAAAGACAAGAAAAGAAATCAAATTAAAAAATATTCAAAACACATAGTAATTTATGGGAGTTTCTAAAGAATTTCTAGGTTCAGTGGCAAGTGGTTCAGTGAATCCTAACACAGGTATAGAAGGGGAAGTTAAAAATCCTAAAGTAAAAAGCAATTTAACTTCTAGTGAAATATCTGCAATATATAAAAATCCTAAACCTAACGTTTCTGTAGGTACAGGTACTTTAGATATAGATTATACAAAGTATAAAAACTATGGGGGAATGCCTGTAGATACAGATATTGATGAGTATAGAGCTACTAATCAATCTGTAGGTGAACAACTAGCTTTTGGGGTAGGAAGACTTGTAGGTACGACAGCTACTAAATTTTTAACAGGTTTAGGATATTCAGCTAATTTACTACCTGCTATAGAATCAGGAGAATTGTCTACTATGTTAGATAATGGGTTTTCTTCTATGATTCAAGAAGGCGAAGAATATATAAAACAAGATTTAATGCCTATTCACCATAAACGTAAATACTTAGATGGTAATATTTTAAACCAGATGGGTACTTTCAGTTTTTGGATGGATG